>JAIPEV010000030.1 GCA_021736965.1 Halanaerobiales bacterium
GTGCTCTTTTGGGTGACAGAATAAGGATGAATGAAATTTCTACAGACAAAGGAGTATTTATTCGGAGTATGGCAACCAGAGGTTCACTTGGAGGCTTGAATTCTTCAATTTATGATACTGTATTAATTTTTTCATTAGCAGAGTTTGATTACATAATAATTGAAACCGTTGGAGTTGGGCAAAATGAGATTGATATAGTTAAACTAGCTGATACTACTATCTTTGTTACAGTACCAGAGGCTGGAGATGAAATACAGGCATATAAGGCTGGAATGATGGAAGTAGGAGATATCTTTGTAGTAAACAAAGCAGATAGACCAAAGGCAGCTCAGATGGTTTTGACTATAAAACAGATGGTATCATTTAAGGATGATAGCAAATGGGTGCCACCTGTAATTTCGACCAATGCCCTTAAAAATGAAGGTGTTAATGACTTAATAAGTGAAATAAAAAGACATAAGAAATATATGTCTAATCAAAATACATTTAATCAGAAAAGAAAAAATGTAATTAAGACTCAAGTTATTAACTTAATAGAAAGATCTTTAAATAAAAAATACATAGAACCGTTACTAGATAAGAAGGTTTTTAAAGAACATATTGACTTAATATATGAAAAAAAAGAGGACCCTTACACAGCTGTTCAGAAGTTGTTGGAAGGTAGTCACTAGGAGGAAAGATAAATGAAGATAGATCATATCGGAATAGCTGTAAAAAATATTGATAGTTCATTAAAGTTTTATAAAGATACTTTAGGATTAGAATTTAAAGGGACAGAAATATTAAAAGAAAGAGGTCTTAAAGTGGCTTTTTTACAAACAGGGGAAAGTAAGATAGAACTATTAGAACCAATATCTGAAGATAGTACTATCTCTAAATTTATAGATAAAAAAGGTGAAGGCATTCATCACCTTGCTATATATGCAAAAGATCTTGATCAAAAAGTAGAGAGTATGCAAGAAAAAGGTACTAAATTTATTGGAGAAGCTAATACTGGAGCAGGAGGAAAAAAGATAATTTTCATCCATCCTAAAACAACAAATGGAGTATTATTGGAACTATGTCAAAATTTAGAATAGTATATAGATTAATAAAAAATAGATAGTAATTATAACCGGTTGTTATAAAATGGAATAAATTATCTTTAAGAAAGGAGGCAAAAATAAAATAAAAAATTTTATCTAATTGAGTTAAATATTTAAAATAATATTTTTATATATATTCAAGGCATGTAAATTATAAAAAAGTGGGAGTGAAGCAAATTGCCAAAAGAGGAATATAATCCTTATCAAGAGTTGCTCTATACATTAGATGAAGCAGGCCAAAAATTAGGACTCACAAAAGATGATTATAAAATCCTAGAAAAACCAGAAAGGGAGTTAAAGGTCTCTATCCCTATTGAAAAAGATGATGGTAAAGTTGAGGTATTTGATGGATACAGAGTACAACACTGCAACTCTCGTGGCCCTTATAAAGGTGGCGTAAGATACCATCCAGATGTAGATATTGATGAAATCAGGGCTTTAGCAGGTTGGATGACCTTAAAATGTTCACTTGTTGATATACCTTATGGTGGGGCTAAAGGTGGAATCAAGTGTGATCCAAGTGAGTTATCTCAAACAGAGCTAAAAAAAATAACAAGGAGATATACAACCATGATTGAACCAATAATTGGTATAGATAAAGATATTCCAGCTCCAGATGTAAATACTAATGCCCAAATCATGAGTTGGATTTATGATACTTATAGTATGATAAAAGGTCACAACATTCCTGGCATTGTAACCGGGAAGCCACATATAATTGAAGGATGCCTTGCAAGACAAGGAGCAACAGGCCGAGGTGTAATGATAACCATTTTAAATTTATATAAAAAACTAAAAAAAGATCTAAAAGGTGCTACTGTTGCCATTCAGGGTTTTGGAAATGTAGGACAGGTTGCTGCCCAACTTCTTAAAGAAAAAGGATGTAAAGTTGTAGCTGTAAGTGATGTCTCAGGTGGAATATATAAAGAAGACGGTTTTGATGTATTAGACCTTAAAAACTTTGTGGGTAGTGAAAGAAAACGTCTTTTAGAATATGAAGATACAAATGTCAAACATATATCCAACAGTGAATTATTAAAATTAGATGTTGATATATTGATTCCTGCAGCCTTAGAAAATCAAATAACCGAAAAAGTTGCTAAAGAGATTAAAGCAAAGTATGTTATTGAAGCTGCTAATGGTCCTACTACTAGAAAGGCTGATGAAATTTTAGAAAGTAAAGGTATAGTTGTTATACCTGATATTCTTGCAAATGCAGGGGGAGTAATAGTTTCATATTTCGAATGGGTACAAAATAAGGAGTCTGTAAGATGGGAAGACAGTAGAACAAATCGAAGATTGAAAAAATTACTAACCAAGGCATTTGATCAGGTTTGGTTAAAATATGAAGAACAAAAAGTTTCATTAAGAATGGCTGCCTATATGGTTGCCCTTCAAAGGATTGTAGAAACTAAAAAGATCAGGGGTATATTCCCATAAAAAATTAATGTATTTTTAGACAATCAAAAGTAACTTTTAATTTAAGTTTAGATCTATTTAAATCAAAAATATAGGGGGAAATTAAATAATGTCTGATTCTACTGTTTATAAAAATGTATTAAAACAGCTTGACAATGCAGCAGAAGTTTTAAACCTAGACAAACAGGTAAAAGAGTTGTTACAGGAGCCGATGAGAACCTTAACAGTATCAATTCCTGTCAAAAAAGATGACGGAAGTATCCATGTTTATAAGGGTTTTAGATGCCAGCACAATGACGTTTTAGGTCCTACAAAAGGTGGAATTCGTTTTCATCCCCAGGTTTGTGAAGATGAAGTTAAAGCTTTAGCTGCCTGGATGACATTTAAATGTTCATTAGTTGGTATTCCATATGGTGGGGCTAAAGGGGGAGTTTTAGTAAATCCAAAAGAACTTTCTCGCAATGAGTTGGAGCGATTAAGTAGAGGCTTTATTCAAGCTATTTCTCCAATAATCGGTCCTGATAAAGATATACCTGCTCCTGATGTTTATACAGATGCTCAAGTTATGAGCTGGTTTATGGATGAATTTTCAAAGATTAAGGGTGTAAACACACCAGGTCTTGTTACTGGTAAACCAGTTGTCTTAGGTGGATCTTTTGGAAGGCATTCAGCAACTGCAAGAGGTGTTATGTATACAGTAAGAGAAGCTGCTAAAGCGATTGATTTAAATCTAAATGGTGCAACCGTTGCAGTACAAGGTTATGGAAATGCAGGTAGTTTTTCTGCTAAATTTTTAAGTGAGTTAGGCTGTAAAATAGTTGCAGCTAATGATTCAAAAGGCGGCGTATACTGTGAAGATGGTATTGATGCGGTTAAACTTGCAAAACATAAAAAAGAGACAAGTAGTGTTACAGACTTTGATAACTGCCAAGAGCTGACAAATGAAGAACTTTTAACCCTAGATGTTGACATTTTAGTTCCAGCAGCTTTAGAAAATCAGATCACAAAAGATAATGCAGATAAGATAAGAGCCAGGATGATTGCAGAGGCAGCTAATGGTCCTACAACACCAGAGGCCGATGAGATTTTATTTAAGAAAAACATAATGATAATTCCTGATATATTGGCAAATGCTGGAGGAGTAACTGTCTCATATTTTGAATGGGTTCAAAACTTAGCAAATTACTACTGGTCAAAAGAAGAAGTTGATAAAAAGTTAGAACAAATAATGGTAGAAGCCTTTGAAAAGGTATATAATACACATCAAGAACTCAACGTAAACATGAGGGTTTCTGCATTTATTGTAGCCATCAATAGATTAACTGAAGCTATGGAAGCCCGTGGTTGGGTCTATCATGAGGATAAGTGCTAAACTTTTTTTAAGTATGTGTAGGGGCCTTAAAAAAGGCCCCTTTTTTGAAATTGTAATATAATTTAAAGCTTTTTTATATATAAATAAGAGATACGAGGAGGTATAGTTATGAAAAAAATAGGGATTACAGAAACAATTCTAAGAGATGGACATCAATCACTTTTAGCCACCAGGATGAAAACTGATGAAATGTTACCAGTTCTTGAAAAGATGGATCAATTAGGTTATCACTCTATGGAAGTGTGGGGTGGAGCTACCTTTGATAGTTGTATAAGATTTTTAAATGAAGACCCCTGGATAAGATTAAGAAAATTTAAAGAAAAAGCTAAAAAAACTTCATTACAGATGTTATTGAGAGGTCAAAATATATTAGGCTACAAACATTACCCTGATGATGTATTAGAGAAGTTTATTAAAAAGGCTATTGAAAATGGGATTGATATCATTAGAATCTTTGATGCTCTAAATGATGTAAAAAACCTTAAAAAAGCAATCGAGTTTACCAAAAAATATGGAGGGAAAGCTCAAGGGACGATTGTATATACGACAAGTCCTTTACATGATTTAGAACATTATCTTCAAACTGCTAAAAAAATTGAAGAGATGGGGGCTGACTCACTTTGTCTTAAAGATATGGCAGGTCTACTTGCTCCTTTTCAAGCATATAATCTAATTCAAAAATTAAAAGAAAACATTAAAATACCTATTCAACTACATGCTCATAACACAACAGGATTAGCTTCGATGACTTATCTTAAAGCTGTGGAAGCTAGTGTAGATATCATAGATACCGCTCTATCAGCACTTGGATCTGGTAGCTCTCAACCACCTACTGAATCTATTATATATATGTTAAAGGAGACTGAGTTTGATACTGATATTGATTTTGAGAAAGTTAATGAAATAAATGATTACTTTAAGGGAATTAGAGATCATAAAAAAGAATTTTTAGGATCTTTCGGAGTAGACCCCCGAGTATTGAAAAGCCAGATACCAGGAGGAATGTTATCTAACTTAAAAAATCAGTTAAAAGAGCAGAATATGATCGAAAAGTATGATCAAGTATTAAAAGAAGTACCTAATGTCAGAAAAGAGATGGGTTATCCTCCACTTGTAACTCCCACAAGTCAAATTATAGGTATTCAAGCAGTTTTTAATGTTGCTACAGGGAAGAGATACAGTGTGGTCTCAAAAGAAATTAAAAACTATGTTAAAGGATGCTATGGTAACCCACCTGGATCAATTGATTCAAAGATCAAAAAGAAGATTTTAAAAGGTGATAAAACAATAGATGGAAGGTATGCAGATCAACTAAAACCAGCTCTTGATAATTATAGAGAAGATATTAGAGAATATATTCAAAAAGAGGAAGATATATTAACATATGCGTTATTTCCGTCTGTAGCCTTAAAATTTTTTAAAAATAGACAAAGTCAGGGGGAAAATTAAAATTGCAATTTAGTGAAAAAGATAAAACTAAGTTAAAAAAATTAAATAACAAAAGGGTAAAAGAACTAATTGATTTCACGATTGATTTATGCAAACCCGAAAAAGTAACAGTTATTAATGATAGTAAAGAAGATATTAAATATGTAAGAGATCTTGCTATAAAAAAAGGAGAAGAAAAAGTATTAAAGATGAAAGGGCATACTTATCATTTCGATGGGTATCATGATCAGGCAAGAGATAAAAAAAATACAAAATATCTTGTTGAAGAAGATTTAGATTTAGGTTTAGATATTAATACAGTCGATCGAGACCAGGGACTTGATGAAATTTTTAGTTATCTTGAAGGGAGCATGAAAGGCAAAGAGATGCTTGTTAGTTTTTTTTCTTTAGGGCCTAATAATTCAGACTTTAGTTTACCCGCAATGCAGATTACAGATTCCAGTTATGTTACCCATAGTGAGGATATTTTATATAGGCAAGGATATCAAGACTTTAAAAATTTAGACAAAGAAGATGACTTTTTTTTCTTTTTACATTCTGCTGGTCAACTTAAAGATGGAGTTAGTGCTAATATAGATAAAAGAAGGATATATATAGATTTAAAAGAAGATAAAGTATATTCAGTAAATAATCAGTATGCTGGAAATAGTCTGGGTTTAAAAAAGTTAGCATTTAGGTTAGCAATTAGAAAAGCAGTCAAAGAAGGCTGGCTGGCTGAACACATGTTTATATCTGGTGTGAATGGACCAGATGATCGGAAAACTTACTTTACAGGGGCTTTTCCGAGCAGTTGTGGTAAAACTTCTACAGCCATGATCCCAGGTCATACCATAGTGGGAGATGATATAGCTTATCTAAAAGTTAAGGGAGATGATATTAAAGCAGTAAATGTAGAAAATGGCGCATTTGGGATTATAAGAGATGTTAATCCTGATGATGATCCTATTATATATAAGACTTTAACAAGTCCTCGGGAATTAATATTCTCTAATGTTTTAATAAAAGATGGTAAACCTTATTGGTTAAAAATGGGTAAAGAACTACCCAAAGAGGGAGTAAACTTTTCTGGAAAATGGTACAAAGGGAAAAAAGATAAGGAAGGTAATCAGATACCAGCTGCTCATAAAAATGCAAGATATACAATAAAGATTAGTGATCTTGAAAACTGTGATCAAAACTATGATGCAAAAGAAGGAGTTAATATTAGAGGTATTATTTTTGGAGGACGAGATTCAGATACTTCAGTTCCTGTAGCAGAGACTTTAAGTTGGCAGCATGGAGTTTTTATTGCATCATCACTAGAGTCAGAAACAACATCTGCGACCTTAGATAAACAAGGTGAACGCAAACACAATCCGATGGCTAATTTAGACTTTTTATCTGTACCCTTTAAAGACTATATAAATAATTATTTAAAGTTTGGTCAAAAAGCTCTAAATCAACCAAGTATATTTACAGTAAATTACTTTTTAAAAGATGAAGAAACGAAAGACTATTTAAATGGTATGTTGGATAAAAAAATATGGATGTTGTGGATGGAAAAAAGAGTTCATGGTGAAGTTGAAGCGATTGAATCTCCCATTGGCTACTTACCTTATTATGAAGATTTAAGAAAACTTTTTTCCAAATATTTGAATTTTGATTATACAAAGTTAAGTTATGTTAAGCAGTTTTCAATTAGAATAGAAAAATATCTTGAAAAGTTCATAAGAATGAGAGAGATTTTTGATAGTATACCAAACTTACCAGAACAGTTTGAACTTGAACTAAATCAACAAGTTAAAAGATTAAAAGAAGCAAGAAAAAAATATAGTGACAGTAAAATTTCACCCTTTAAGTTAAGAAACTATTAGGAGGTTTATAGCATGGAACTTTCAAAAAGATCAAAAAATATTAGTGCATCTTTAACCCTTTCAATTAGTGCTAAAGCAAATCAGCTTAAAGCTGCTGGGGAAGATGTGATAAGTTTTGGAGCCGGCGAACCAGATTTTGACACACCAAAATATATCTGTGATGCGGCTAGAGAAGCCTTAGAAATTGGTTTTACAAGGTATACTCAAGCTTCTGGTTATGATGATTTAAAAGAAGCAGTTATTAATAAATTCAAAAAAGATAACGGATTAGAGTATGATAAGGATCAAATTATTGTATCTAATGGGGCAAAACATTCATTATTTAATACATTCCAGGCCATCTTAAATCCTAAAGATGAAGTATTAATTCCTGTTCCATATTGGTTAACATATCCAGAAATTGTTAAGCTTGGAGGTGGAACTCCAGTATTTATTGAGACAACTGAAAAAGCAGAGTTTAAAATCAATCCAGAAAAGTTAAAAGAAAAAATAAATAGTAAAACAAAGGCTTTATTACTAAATAGTCCCAGTAATCCAACCGGTAGTGTTTACAATAAGAAAGAATTAGAAGTTATTGCAGAGATTGCTGCAAAAAATAATATATTAATTATATCTGATGAAATATATGAAAAGATTATATATGATAATAAAAAGCATTTAAGTATAGCATCTTTAGATGAGAAAATTAAAGAGATTACCGTTGTAATTAATGGTGTTTCAAAGGCCTATGCAATGACCGGCTGGAGAATAGGATATGCGGCAGGGCCGAAAGAAATTATCAAGATCATGTCCAATATTCAAAGCCATTCAACTTCTAATCCTAATTCTATTGCACAATATGCGAGTAATAAGGGTCTAAGAGGGGATCACTCTTTTATGCAAAAGAGGAGAGAAAAATTTAAAGAAAGAAGAAATTATATGTACAAAAAAATAAATAGTATCGATAAAATATCTTGTTTAAAGCCAGATGGTGCTTTTTACATGATGATGAATATTAGTAAAGTGATCAATAAAAAAATTAATACTAAAAAAATTAAGGATTCATTTAGTTTTGCAGAAATACTACTTGAAGAAAAAAATGTTGCTATAATACCTGGTGTCGCATTTGGAGCTGATAATTTTATTAGACTTTCTTATGCTAATTCACTTGAAAATATTAAAAAAGGTTTAAATAGGATTGAAGGTTTAATAGATAACTTAAAGTAAATACAAAAAAGAGTATAGTTGATATTAAAAGTTCCCTTTTTGGGGGCTTTTTTTATTTAAAATGATAAACTTATTATAAAAAAAGCAAAATTGGCATTAATTATCTAGATCAACAACAAATACATTCTTAATAAAAATTAATAAAATGTATTATGTAAAGTAATAAAATAAATTATATTATTAAAATAATTAATAAAAGTATTAATAAATAACAAATTTTAAGGCAAATTAGCTTCTAAAAGATGTAAAAAGCAGCATTAAGTTAATAAAAATAATAAAAAAGTTTAAATAATTAATAAATAAATTAAAAATATTAAAAAATAACTTGACAAAAATAAGATATAGTATTATAATATAAATATAGTAAATAAGGAGGTGAAGAAAATGAAAACTAATCAGGAGTTTCAAATGATCGAAAAAGAGAACAGAAGAAAAGAAATAAAGCTTAACAAAAGAAACAAAAGAATGGTTGATGAGTATATAAATCAATATTTCTAAAAAATTTTAAGGAGGAGAAAAAGATGTATAGATTAAAAGATAATAATTTTTTATCAATAGAAAATAATAACCATAGGAAAGTAGAAAAAAATAGATTAAGAAATAATACAAAAATGGAAATGTACAGAAATTTAATAATTTAAATAACAAGAGGTGATTAAAATGTGGTTTTCAATAAAACAAATAGAAATTAAAGAATTAAAATATGTTTTAAAAGAGGATATGTAAAATAGATTTTTTTAAATAATAATGGAGGTGTACCAAAATTGATTAGAGATAAAACATATCCTCTATTAAAGAAAGATAAAAATACATATGTTTACTAAAAGTCCCGTTTGTTATAAGACAATCAGGGGCTTTTTTTAATGAATCAATTAATACATAATTTATATTAATAAATAATCGCACTTAAACTTGTTCTAAATATCCAAATACATTATAATAAAGAAAAAGTAATAAGAGGTGAAAGATTTTATGAAATCTTTTAGAGAGTATCTTTGGTTTAATACAGAGAGTAGGGTTCAGTTGATAAATATTACAAAAAATGTTGAAGCTGTTGTTAAAAAAAGTAAAATAAAAGAAGGTCTATGTTTAGTTAATGCAATGCATATTACAGCGAGTGTTTTTATTAATGATGATGAAACTGGCCTACATCATGATTATAAAAAATGGCTTGAAGAATTGGCTCCTCATCAACCTATATCCCAATATGAACATAATGGATTTGAAGATAACGCAGATGCTCATTTAAAGAGACAAATTATGGGGAGAGAGGTAGTTGTAGCTATTACTTCTGGTGAACTAGATTTTGGTCCTTGGGAACAAATTTTTTATGGTGAATTTGATGGAAATAGAAAAAAAAGAGTTTTAGTTAAGGTTATTGGTGAATGATATTGTATGCTTTAGAGAAAATCTTATCTTCATTTTTACTTTTTCCTGGTATTTTAATAGTTCTAAATATTTCAATATTGATTTATCTTTTAAAAACAAGTCGACATAAGTTTCTTAAGACCATCTTTTTATTATTGGTTTTATTGTTAGTAGTTTTCAGTACAGGTATTGGAGTAAGGTTAATAGTTATACCGCTTGAAAATTATGGGACTGAAATAAGTAACTTTGACGATCAAAATATTGAAAAGATCCCTGTTGTGGTCTTAGGTGGTGGTCTAAATTATAAAGTTGGTGATAACTTAGCACAACTATCTAACATAAGTATGTTGAGGCTATTAAAGGGTATTGTAATTGCTGATCAAAATAAAATGCCATTATTATATACAGATCGATTTCATATAAATCATAGTGAGAATAAACAAAGTATAGTTGATATAGAAATACTAAATAAATATAGTGATATAAAGTTAATAATAGAAGATGAATCTAAAAATACATATGAAAATGGGTACAATACAAAAAAGTGGATGAATAAAGAAAATTATAAAAAGATCTATTTAATAACTTCTGCAATTCATATGAGAAGGGCCACAAAGGTTTTTGATAAATTAAATATTAACTACATTCCTATAGTTTCAAATTACAGTCATAGTCATCGTCTTTTATGGCTCGATTACTTACCAAATAGAAAATCACTGAATTCAAACATAAATGCATTACATGAATGGTTAGGTTTTTTCTGGTATAAAATAAGAGGTAGAATCTAAGGAGTGAAATAGATGAGTGCAGACTTACACTTACATACAATATATTCAGATGGTAGTTATAGACCACAAGATGTTATTGAAATGGCACTAAAAGTGAATATAAATACAGTTGCGATTTCAGATCATGATACTTTGAAGGGAATTGAACCTGCATTTGAATATGCAGAAAATAAAAATATAGAAGTTCTTCCTGCGATTGAATTTTCTACTTATATTGATAAAGCTGAAATACATATACTGGGCTATTATATTGATTATAAAGATCCTAAATTTAAAAAACGAGTTGGTAAGATATTTGATGCAAGAAAGAAAAGAGCCAAAAAAATGGTTGAGCTTTTGAATCAAGAAGGTATTGAGATCAGTTATGAGGATGTAAAGGACATAGCAGGAGATGATTATATAGGTAGACCACATTTAGCTCAGGTGATGGTAAAGAAAGGCTATATTGAAAACATAAAGGATGCTTTCACTAAACAGTATATTAAAAATAATGGTAAGGCATATGTAAAAAAGTATAAAATAAGTCCCAAACAAGCAATTAAGTTAATCAAAGATAATGGAGGAATACCAGTCCTAGCACATCCAGTATTTATCAACTATGGTAAACCAATGACAGAAAAAGATATCAAAAAGCTACAGAAAAGGGGATTGATGGGAATAGAGGTTTTTCATCCAAAACATGATAATAATACAAAAAATTATTATAAAAAGGTGGCAAAAAAATTAAACTTAATAATAACAGGTGGATCGGATTTTCACGGTGAAAATTCACCAGGTGTAAAGATTGGTGATATCAGATTAAAAAACAAATATGTCAAACGGCTTAAAGAAGCGAGGTAATTTTTTTGAACAAAAAGAGGATTATAAGAGTGTTCATTGTATATATTATTAGAGTGCAATAACAGGAGGGAATACATAAAATATGATAGCAGCACATGGTGGAAAATTGATTAATAAAATCCTTGAAGGTAAAGAAAGAGAAGAACTATTAGCAAAAGCAACCAATATGTTTCATTTAAAAGTTAATCAATATGATCTTATTGAAACCGAAAATATTGCTATTGGTCTATACAGTCCGATCGAAGGATTTATGAATAAAGAGGACTATAATAGCGTTGTTCAAAATATGAGACTTTCTAATGGAACTGTCTGGACTATACCGATTGTTTTAGGAGTTAATCAATCAGAGCTTGAAAATATTGAAATCGGTGAACAAATTGCTTTAACAGATAATAAAGAAAATATTTATGCAGTTATGGATATAGAAGATATTTATGAATATGATAAAAGAAAAGAAGCTAAAAATGTTTATAAAACAGATTCATCGAAACATCCTGGTGTAAAAAATGTATATAAAAGGGGTCAGTTTCATTTAGGTGGTAAAATTTATCTTTTGAATAGAATTAATCATCAAAAATTTAATCAATATAGACTAGATCCAATAGAAGTAAGAAAACAGATAAAAGAACAGGGCTGGCAAAGAGTGGTTGGATTTCAAACCAGAAACCCTATTCATAGAGCTCATGAATATCTGCAAAAATGTTCCTTAGAAATAACAGATGGTTTACTTTTATCCCCATTAGTAGGTGAGACTAAAAGTAGTGATATACCTGTGGATTATAGAATTGAGAGTTATCAAGTTATGATCGATAAAATATATCCTAAAAATAAGGTCTTTTTAGCAGTATTTCCAGCTGCGATGAGATATGCAGGACCAAGAGAAGCCATATTTCACTCTCTTTGCAGAAAAAACTATGGATGTACACATTTTATAGTTGGAAGAGATCATGCTGGTGTGGGAGACTATTATGGTACCTATGATGCTCAAAAAATTTTTGATAATTTTAAACAGGAGGAAATCAAAATTGTTCCATTGAGATTTGAGTATTCTTTTTATTGTAAAAAATGCAAATCAATGGCTACAACAAAAACCTGTCCTCATGACAGTGATCATCATATAGGTTTAAGTGGAACAAAAGTAAGAAAATTATTAAAAGAAGGGAAAAGACCTCCTAAAGAGATGACTAGACCTGAGGTTGCAGATGTTTTAATAAAAGGAATGAAAGAAACTAAATAAAAAATATATAAAATATATATAAGAGAGGAAGTAGTTTAGATGAATAAAAGAGCAAAAGGAGTTACAGTATGGTTTACTGGATTAAGTGGGGCGGGGAAAACAACTGTTGCCCTTGAGATAGAAAAGATATTAAAAGAGATGGGATATTATACTCAAAGACTTGATGGTGATATAGTAAGAGAAAAGCTCACTAAAGATTTAGGTTTTACAAAAGAAGATAGAAATAAAAACATTGAAAGAAATACATTTGTCGCAAAAATTCTTACTGATAATGACATAATTACTTTATGTTCTTTTATATCTCCCTATAAATCGGCAAGAGAATATGCAAGAAAAGAGATAAATCAAGTAGGAGATTTTGTAGAAGTGTTTGTTGATACACCCTTAGAGGTTTGTGAAAAAAGAGATGTAAAGGGGCTATATAAACAGGCTAGAAAAGGAGAAATTGATAATTTCACAGGAATTTCAGATCCATATCAGGAGCCAGAAAATCCTGATATTATTTTAAAAACAGCACAAGAGACCATTCAAGAAAGTGCAAAAATAGTAATTGATTATCTCAAAAAGATCAATACTATAAAATAGGTTTTTATTTTTAAAAAGAGGGGGCATAATTATGACTGGTAATAAAGCAACAATCAAGATTCCTAGGAATTTATACAATAATTTAAACCAAATCATAAGTAATTCCGGTTTTAACAGTGTAACAGAGTTTATTGTTTATGTTTTAAGAGATTTGGTCTCAAACTATAAAACTAATGATAATGAGCATAATAATAAAACTAGAGAAGAACTATCAAATGAAGAGATAAAAATGATTAAAAAAAGATTAAAAAGCCTTGGATACTTAGATTAAACTTTTTATAAAATGTGAAGATATGTTATAATATAAAAAACAATTTAGATAAAAGGTGGGTGATAATATGAAATTTTTTATTGATACTGCAAATTTAGATGAAATAAAAAAGGCTGCTAGTTTTGGAGTAATAGATGGGGTAACTACAAATCCTTCTTTAGTTTCCAAGGAAGGTG
>JAIPEV010000031.1 GCA_021736965.1 Halanaerobiales bacterium
ATATCGATCAGCTTGATCTTTAACACTACTCGCATAAGATAAAGCTAAAGAAATTATACTATCAGCCCAGGGATGTAAACTTTTAGGAGAAATTAGTTTATCTGTATCAGGATGCATAAAATAGGGCAGATCATTATCTTTTATTCTCCTCTTAATATGAACTAGATATTGATCAGGTATAACTGGTTTAGTAAAACCTACCAGATCGAAACCTATACTATATAGTTTTTCCTTAATTAAATTACTTTTATCCATTATATCACTTACTTTACTTAAGTTTAAAAAGGGTCCGAATTAACGGACCCTTATTTAAATTTTATTTAATTTTATTCTTCTTTTTTTCTCGACTTCATAGCTTTTCTTAGAGTAACAAAAAGACCTCCATATAAAACAACACATGCAAAAATCAACATAACTACTGCTGAAAAACTCATATACTTATTCTCCCTTCTATATACTCAGTTTTAACTTGCTATATCGTCTAACCCTCTCTGACGAGAAAGTAAATATGATAATAAGATTAATACACCAACTACTCCAATCCAGCCACCATAAAATAAATACTTTAATTCATATGCACCATCACCATAAGGTGCTGTTATATCAGTAATTAAATTAGAGATTAAAAGTACAGTTAAAACTAGTGGAGTAATAAATTTGACCATCACATTCCACCAATTACCAAATTTATATTCTGAAACTGAGTTGAAGTAATTTCTAAGTTCATTTGGCTTATAAAACCAGCCAACTATTATTGATTCCGTTAGTCCAGCAAAAACAAGTCCATAAGTATTTACATAATGATCAACAATATCCAGCCAATAAAGGCCTGCTTTTGTAACAAATAGAAGTCCTACAACAAATAAAAACAAACTGTAATAAAGGGTTACTTTCTGTTTTGTTCCACCCCATTTATCTTTTATAGCAGCAACCCCAGCCTCAACAATTGAAAAGGCAGAATCGATACCTAATGATAGTAACATTGCGAAAAATACAAATCCAAAGAGACCTATTACCATCGGTCCACCAGGTAATAGTGAGATTGCATTTGGATAAACAACAAATGCTAACCCTACTCCAGCCGTAGCTACTTCAGAAATGGGAACTCCTTGAGTTTGAGCCATATAACCTAAAGTTCCAAATACAGCAATACCAGCCATAAAACTAATACCAGAATTTGCAAAAACAGTAATAAGTGCATTATTAATAATATCTGAATCTTCTGGCATATAACTAGCATAAGCAATCATAATACCAAATCCAAGACTAAGGGTAAAAAATACCTGTGAATATGCATCAATCCAAACACTGGGATTCAGTAACTGCGTAAAGTCCGGCTGTAAAAAATAATTAATACCCTCTACTGCTCCTGGAAGAGTTACCGCTCTTATTAGTAATATTCCTAATAAAATGATCGGTAAAGGAACTGTAATATATACAACCTTACCAACACTTTGTGCACCATTTTTTAATATAAAATAAATTGCAATCCAAGTAACAATTAAACCAATCAAAACAGGTATAGAAAATCCACCAAGATTTCCCGGTCCAGAAGATATCTGTAATACCTCTTCATAAAAGTAAGTACCTGCATCATTAGCCCATCCTAAAGTAAAAGAACCTGCTAAATAGTCCCAAGCCCAGGCCATTACTCCAGCATAATAACTTGTGATAATTGTGCCAGCTAGGACAGCCCACCATCCAAAACCTTCAAACTTTCTACTAACTTTAGCAAGTGCTCCAGGTGCACCACGTTGGGTTTTTTGGCCCATTGAAAATTCTAAAACAATCAATGGTATTCCGGCAGTTAACAATGCTACAAAATATGGAATTAAGAAGGCACCACCTCCATTAGAATAAGCCATATAAGGAAAACGCCATGCATTACCTAAACCGGCTGCTGAACCAATTGCTGCAAGTACGAAAGCTGTTCGATTATTCCAACGATCTCTTTGCATAACTACTATCTACTCCTCTCTACTCTACTAATATTTTTTTGTTTGCGTAATACTCTGTCTTTAAAATAAAAGGATATAACTACTCTACTAATCTCTACTCATCTATCACTTCCTTTCATTATTATTTCTTGTGATTATAACACCAATTATTTAGCATTGCAAGGAGTTTTTCGTAATTTATCTTTTATATTGTTAATGATTATTTTCACAGGTCTTCGATTATTAAAAATTAAACTGTGTTGCTTGATCAAGTCATCTAATTTAATACTCTCAATTGTATTTATTAAATTAAAATAATTTTGCTCAAGATTATTATACTTAATAATCTGGGATGAAAGTGTTTCAATTGAATTTAGAGATCTATAAAATCTACCTATATATTTATTTTTTACTATCTTAAAATTATGTAAATTTACATCTTTATCAAATTTATTTAAAACCTCTATTAAAGCATTAATAGTTTTATCTATATGAACTGTTTCTGCATAAATTTTTGCAAAACCAGTGTTTTTTTCTCTCATATAGTTAAATGAAAAGTTTTCATCAATAAGTTCACTGTTATATAAATTATGATAGTTATCATTGCTTTTCCCAAAAATCATTTCTAATAACATATTAGTTACTATATCCTGTTTTATAATTTCAGATTTTTGACTATAATTACTTCGTTCTTTATAGCCTATACTAATTATCGGTCTTGAAATACTCATTTGTAGCTCTTTTTGGGCTGATTGAATCTGATCTGGCTCTACTGGATATACTTTTTTATAGTCTCTTTTTTTCTTTCCAACTGAAAAAGTATTAGATAAATAATTTAAGACTGGATCATGTTTAATATCTCCAATCATAATCAAGGTCATATTATCAATTCTATAGTATTTTTGATAGAAATCTTCTAATATTTCTTTATCTAAACTTTCGATACTTTCAGCTGTTCCAGCAATATTATACTTTATTGGATATTCAAAGTATAAAGACTGTAAAAGCTGATAAAATGACTGCCAGCCTGGACTGTCTTTATACATCTTTATCTCTTGTTTTATCACATTTTTTTCATGTTCGATTCTCTGCTGATCAAAGTTTGGTTTTAAGATAAACCCCAAAAGATATTTTAATGATTGTAAGAAATTATTGGTAGTATTAAAATAATAGTTTGTATTATTAAATCCGGTATAAGCATTTACACTACTACCAATCCGAGAAAAATGATCTATTATACTTCCTTCCCTATTTTCAAATAAGATATGCTCCATAAAGTGAGCAATACCGATTGGGTAATTAATCATACCACCTTTACTGTCTTTTAATTTCAAATCTACTGATCCTGCATTAACAGATAAAATAGCATGTTTTTTATTAAACTTATCTCTTGGTATTAATATTACCTTTAAACCAGCCTTAAGTTCTTTTTGAAAGTATCTTTCCTCTATTTTATCATAATTTTTAAAGATCAATTTGGATCACTTCCTGGGATGAGCAAAAAATATGTTGTTAACTGAACCATCTTGGCTACTTTAATAATATCTTCTTTTTTTACTTGTTTTATTGAGTTTATGACAAAGTTTAATGAGTCTTTCTTACCATTTATTAGTCCTAATAAAAAAGCATTTACTACACTATGATTATTATCACTTAAGGTTTCATACTTGCTAATTAATTTCTTTTTAGTCCATTCTATATTCTCTTTACTTACTTTACCCTCTCTAATTTCAGCAAGTTTTTCTTTTATTATTTTTTTTACTGTAGAATAATCATCTTGATTAATTCCAGCATTGATTAAAATCAATCCTTTTGTTGTTTCTAAACGAGTATTAATATAGTATGCCAATCCTTTTTCTTTCCGGATCGTGTTAAATAATTTTGAATGGCTAAAACCGCCTAAAATACCATTATAAACAGTTAATGCAAAATATAAAGGATGATTTCGAGTTATAGGAACTCTTATACCCACACCTAGCCTAGATTGAGATATATTATCTTCTTCTGCTAACTCCACATAATTAAAGTGATCAGTTTTCATTACTGTATTATTTAAAGGTAGTTTTCGATCTCTATCATACTTATAGTTGTTATTAATATAATTATAAATATCTTCTTCACTATTTATATCTCCTATGACAAAAACTTCAATAGGACTTTCTTTTAATATCTTTCGATAGTAAGTATATAAATTATCACTTCTTGTATTATATAAGCCCTTTTGGGTTCCTAGCGTATATAAAGAAAACTTCTCATCTTTACACATTTCTTGATAACATCGTTCAATAACATAACTGTTTTTATCATTTTTTAACGATAGTATCTTTTCTGAAATAAATGTCCTACCCTTATTAACATAATCACTTTTAAATTTTTCATCTACTACAAAGGGATTAAAAACAAGTTGATAAAGAAAATCTATAGCTTTTTTTGTAAGGTTTTCTTTTGAATTAATAAACTTATCATTAATTATTTCTATAGAAAATCTTAAAAGTTGGTTTTCACCTCTCCGGGCCACTGAAACATTTAAATCTGCCCCAAAAAGTTTATCAAGTTCTCTAGAAATAGCTTGATTTGTAGGATATTTATAAGATCCCCTATACAAAATATAGGGGATCAGTGCATTTTTAGATACTTCATTTTGGTCTGATAGTGGTCTAATAATATCTAAATGTATATAGTTTGTTTTAAACTTATCGGTCTTATTTACATAAAGATCTATATCATTTTTAGTTTTATATTCATTAAATTCACTAGTCTTTATCATATACATTCCCTTCAGATCTATTCAGTCATCTCTTTACTTATACTATCTAACTCTTGTAAGATTTCTTCTAAACTTTCAAGCTTATCTCCATAGTCCTGCCATTTACCCTCTTTTAGAGATTGAACTGCCTGTTGGTAAGTTTCATAAGCCTTTGTAACCAACCCTTTTAAATCTTCTGGTAGTGCTTCTTTGAGCTGGTCTACTTTAGATTTTTGTCCAGGATCAACATTTTCTCCAAGAACCTCTTCATCTACAGTAATACCTTCTCCAAATAGAATGTTAAGGGCACCATCTAAAGTTTCGCTCATCACAATACTACCACCATAACCAACTATTACTCTTTTTAACTCAGGTAAGTGACCAGATTCAGCCTGTAAATATATTGGTTCTATATATAAGAGAGATCTTTCGATCGGAATAACTAATAAATTACCCCTGATTACACTTGAACCTCTCTGGCTCCATAAGGTCAGCTTTTGAGAAATCTCAGAATCCTGGTCTATTCTTGATTCTATCTGGCTTGGCCCATATACTAAGGTATCTTTAGGGAATTCATATAATACTAAGTCACCGTAATTATCACCATCTGACCTGGCAGCCATCCAAGCAATCATATTATTTTTTGTAGCAGGTGTGAAAGGCATCATTAATAAGAATTCTAGTCCTTCTTTATCTGGTAAACTACTAGTTATATAGTATGGATCCATTTTTATTGTATTGCCTGAATAGTTTTCATTTGGTATGTTCCAGAGATCTTCTTTGTTATAAAAGACAAGCGAATCTGTCATATGGTATGTGCTGTATAAATTAGCCTGTAATCTAAATAGATCTTTTGGATACCTTATATGCTTTCTAATGTCTTCAGGCATCTGATCACCATCATTAAAAATCTCAGGGAAAATCTTCTTATAGGTCTGTGCTAATGGATCATTATCATCTATCACATAATAGTTCATAGTACCGTTATAGGCATCAATTACAACCTTAATTGAGTTTTTAATATAGTTTCCTACTCCACGAATTGGTTCTGAGTAAGGATATCTATTTGTAGTTGTATAGGCATCCTGAATCCAAAATAGTCTACCATCAGATATTACAATATAAGGGTCACTATCATAAGCTAGAAATGGTGCTACTTTTCTAACTCTTTCTTTAATATTTCTGTTATACATTATTCTACTCTTATTATTTATATCACTGTTTAACATAATTTTAACATTATTGAATTTAACAGCAAAAATTGCTTTTTTAATTATTCCACTTATTTCTACTCCTCCATTTCCCTCATAGTCGACATAAACATTTTGGTCTCCCTGTGGATAATGGAACTCCTGTGAGTCATTTTTGACAATAACATAGTCATCGGTCTTTTCTCCATAGTAAATAGAACTGTTTTCTAATAAAAGATTTATACTTATATTTGGAGGTATATCCTTAATAAAAAACTCTGGTAAGCCTTCCGAATTAATCCTATTGACTGGACTCATTGCAACACCAAAACCATGTGTATACTTTAATTTTTTATTTATCCAGGTTTGAGCTTGTCCAGAAAGTAAATCTTGATTTAACTCACGTCCAGATATCATAACCTGACGATACTCACCATTTATTGTATATCTATCATCATCAATGTTTTGAAAATCATAGTACTGTCTTAATTCCTGCAATTGACTATAAGTAGAAAGTAATGGCCGTGAATCCCAAAGTTTTATATTATTTATAATATTCTTATTATCATCGAGGTTTTTACGTGTTAGGTTGTCTTTTACTTCAAATTTTGTTTTATTTACATTGTCAAGACCATAAGCCTTAAGTGTCATTTCAATATTATAATTGATGTACTCACTTTCACGAGCAATCTCATTTGGCTCTACTCTAAATCTTTGGACAAAACCAGGATAGATTCCACCGAAGATTAAAGAAGTTACAAGCCAGATACCTAAACCCCAGGCAAGTATCTTATAATTTCTTTTAAATAAACTTAAAAGCAAACCTGCTGCTACAATTATTGCAATATAAAATAATATACGTAATCCCAGTAAGTTTGCATTTACATCAGTGTAGCTAGCCCCGAAAGCCACACCCCTGGATGAATAGAGAAGTTCATACATACTTATTCGATAGTCCCAAGCCTTTAAAAGTAAAAACAGCGTTAATAAAACTGTTATATGACTTTTTGCTCTACCGGGTAGTTTAATCTTCATCTCAGAGAAAGAACTGACTCCAGAAACTATAAAGTAGATGATACCAACTACAATTATGGTTAGTATAACTAATACCATAGCCATCTCTTTTATGAAACTATAAAACGGTAGACTAAATACAAAAAATGCAATATCTTTATTAAATATTGGATCTGTAGTACCAAATGGAGTTTGATTAAAGTATTTTAAGACTATCTTCCATAACTCAGAACTAACTGAACTAAACATAAAGCCTAATACAATACTTAGTATCAAATATAACCAGTTTAATTTCTTTTTACTAATCCAATTTAAAAACCCCTGGCTTTGCTCCTTAAATAAGGATTCTACATTATCTTGTTCAATGTCTTTGTTATCAAAGTATTTGTCGAATAATTTTTTAGTAAATGTTAGATTAATATAAACAAATACTGCAAAAATCAATCCAATTAATATTCTTAGCCCAAAATTAGTAAAAAACATTAATAAGAACGCTTTAAGATATCCCAATTGATTAAACCATGCCCAATCCGTATAAAAATTTGAACCAGCAAATATTAAAATGATGAAAATAATAAACAGTGCTACTAATGTTGTAAATAAATATTTAAATTTACCTTTCAATTAAAACACTCCCTTGCATAATAAGATTTAAGATAGTTAAACACCTTAAAAATACTATAATTATTTTCCTAACTAGACAACCTTCTTAATGGTATTTTTTAGTTAATTGATTTATTTTATAATAAATCTCTTCTTCATCAATATCTTTAAAAATTCTATTTTCTAAAATCACCTTACCATCGATTATAACAGTATCAACGTCCCGGCCACTTCCAGCATAAAAAATATTAGAAAGTTGATTATAAGAAGGATTATAGTGTGGTTTCATACCTATATCAAATAGTATTAAATCAGCTAAGTAGCCTTCTTTAACTTTTCCTAATTTCTTTATATTCAAAGTTTTAGCACCATTAGCAGTCAACATTTCTAAAATTGTCTTGATCGGTAATACAGTAGGATCTAAAGTGACGACTTTTTGTAAGTATGAACCAATTCTAGCTTCTTCAATTAAGTCTAAATTATTATTACTGGCTGCTCCATCTGTACCAAAAGATACATTTAGCCCTTTCTTTAAGAATTTGTTTATTGGTGCAATACCACTGCTTAACTTGGTATTACTTTTAGGATTATATACAATTCCTACATCTTTTTCTTTAAGTATTTTAATTTCTTTGGCATCTAAATATACACAGTGTGCAGCAACAATCTTAGCTTCAAAAAGACCGATTTTTTCTAATAATTGAACTGTACTCATTTTATATTTGCTTTTGATTTTTTCAACCTCATCTTTTGTCTCACTGATGTGTATATTAATAAGAAAATCATGCTCTAAAGCCAAATTTTTAATCTCTTTTAAATAATCTGGGCTACATGTATATACCGAATGAGGTCCCAAACAGGTCTTAATCCTTCCATTTGCTTGACCATTCCATTTTACTGAAAAATCTAAAGCATTATCTAATCCCTGTTTGCCATCATTTGCTTCAATTAGCCCTTCACTGAGAACAGCTCTAACTCCCATTTCTTGAACCGCTTTTGCTACATTTTCCATTTCAAAATACATATCAGTAAAAGTAGTAGTACCAGTTTTAACCATTTCTAAGATAGATAGTTTTGCACCCCAGTAGATATCTTCTTTAGTTAGCTTTGCTTCAGCTGGCCATATCTTCTCATTTAACCATTTGTCTAGAGTATAATCATCTGCAAAACCTCTTAAAAGAGATAAAGAACTATGGGTATGTGTATTTATCAGTCCCGGTAAAATAACTTTATTTTTACAGTTAATTATCTTATCATAACTATCTTTTTCATCTACTTTTTCTAAAAGTTGATCAATCTTATTATCCTTGATAATAATATGGTTATATTGGTCTAAATTATCTTTTGGACTATATATTTTTTTAATATCTTTTAATAGTAGTTTCATCTTTTGACCCCACTATCTTCAAAAAAGATATTTTTATATGCATTTTTGATATAATCTATGCCTGAAATGATATTAATCGGAATAACTATATAAAATAAGGCTAAATTGATATACTGAATTCTTAACAAACTAGCAGCAATTGCTAGGTATAATAAAAATGCAGAACTCTTTCCTAAATGTGAGGGCATTACTATATCTCTTCCTGTTACATACATGGTTGCTGAACCCGATAATACTATTACTTCACGTACTAATAAAGTTATGGTTATCACTTTTGGAATAAGATTCATATAGATTAACACAGTTAGTATACTAATAATAGTAAGCTTATCTGCTAGAGGATCTAAAAGCCGTCCAAAGTCAGTAACCATATTATATTTTCGGGCTAAATAACCATCAAAAAAGTCGGTTAACCCTGATATAGAAAAGAATATCCCACTTATTACATACTCCCCTGTTAAAAAGAAATATAAATATACAGGAATTAGTAATAGCCTTATTATAGTTAATGCATTAGCATAGTTAAAAAACATATGTACCTCCAAAATTATATTTATAAATCAAATTCTTCTTCTGTTATAAATTGTCCATCCTCTATGTTTTTATCTATAATATTATAATTTCTGTCAAACTTTAGATCAATTACAACATTATTATAACATTTATCACATACTATTACCTTTCTTACTTGATAATTACCTTCTACATTGTCATCATAAATTCTTTGGATATCATAACCTTTCCTTAAAACAACTTTCATCTTATTCCCACATTTTGAATCTTTTAAAAACACTTTTACTATTTGAGAATCTGAAGAAGTAGTGAAGATATTTTTAATATTATCAAATAAGCCCACCTTTATAACCTCCAGTCTTAAATTTGTTTGTTAAAGATATTATATAAAAATATGCCATGAGCCGAATTGTAGTTACTCATGACATCTATTTATAATTGGACTAAACTACCAACTCCATTAGTCATATCAAGAGTTTCATTATAAATTAATTTATATATATC
Source organism: Halanaerobiales bacterium (assembly GCA_021736965.1). GTDB lineage: Bacteria > Bacillota > Halanaerobiia > Halanaerobiales > M55B127 > M55B127. Next base: position 9,895 of record JAIPEV010000031.1, read on the forward strand.
TTTTAGATCAAATCAATTAATTACTTTAATTACTTAAAGATTAATAATAATTAAATCCAGAGTGTTTTTATTGATCTTTGAGTTTTAAAATTCATATTCTAAAATGTTTTAGTCAGTTTTTTTTGATAAAAAAGTATTTAAAAATTAGATTTAAACTCCTATTTATCTAATTAAATTATAACTTAATTTCTTGTTTATTGCAAGATATACGATTTTTAACAAATTAGCTTACTTCCTGATTAAATAAAGCTATAAAGATATTGTTTTATAATAATTTATGGATTTAATTTATTTAAATATTAATCTAGAGAATCCATTCTTTTTTTTATTATTTGAACTAAAGGGTAACCTATTAATAATACTACAACTGCTTCACTTAATGAGATCTGTATTACAGTAATCCAATAAGGAATACCAAATAAAATATGTAAATAGATACTGATAAGAAAACCATTAAGTAAAATTGGACTGAGATAAGCTATAAATGAATCCCTATATCTATATGTTAGATAAGCAGCCAATAATGTAACCAAACTTCCACCTATAATGTCTAACATACCCAGCCCACCAATTATATTAGATAACAGTACTCCAATAAATAAAGCAGGTATAGCTTCTGGATATAAAATTGGTAGAACAGTTAAAGCCTCTGAAGCTCTAAACTGTAATGGCCCAAAACTTACTGGAGATAAAATGAATGTTATAATAATATATAGTCCGGCGATTAATGCACCTCTGGTTATTTTTTTAGTATTCATCTTTAACTCCTTTTTTATTCTCAGCTACTATCTTATAAGAATATCTATGGCATGGAGATGGTCCAATCTCTTTTATTACATTAATATGCTCTTTTGTTCCATATCCTTTGTTACTAATGAATTTATATTGAGGATAAGTTTTATCTAGTTCATCCATTATTTGATCCCTGGTTACCTTGGCAATAATCGAAGCGGCACTTACTGAATTTATCTTTAAGTCACCTTTAATTACTGCTTTTTGATCAATTTCAATCTCTGGGATAACCTGATTACCATCTACTAATAAATAGTCAGGCTCTATCTTAAGATCTAAAACAGCTCTTCTCATTGCTATAAATGTTGCCTGCTGTATATTAACCCTGTCAATGATTGTATTGCTTACTATACCAATCCCAATTGCTATAGCTTTATCATTAATTACTTCAAATAATTTTTCTCTTTTTTTTAGATTAATTTTTTTTGAATCAGTTAATCCTAAAATTGGTGTTTTGGAATCTAAAATGACAGCTGAAGAAACAACTGGTCCAGCTAGGGGACCTCGGCCTGCTTCATCAATTCCAGCAATCATATGATATCCTTTATCTACTAAACTCTCTATCTTTTTATTCTGTTTTTTCCATTTCTTAACTAGATCTTTGCTTTTTTTTCTGTCTCTTAAGATTTTATCTACTAACTTTTTTATACCTGATCTGTGATCTTTATTTAAACTCTCAATTAACTTATCATCTATCTTTTCTAAACTATCAATATAATTTTTTACTTCCTTAATAGTCATTTTATTAAAATTCATAATGATCACTTCCTGGTTTTTCTAAGGAAATTCTTCCAAGTTCACCTTTTTGATAATCATTAATTAAAAGCCTGGCAGCTCTATTTCTATCTATCTTACCACCACTCATTAAACATCCCCTTTTTTTACCAATTTTAGGTAATATATCATAAGGATGTTCATCTTCTCTAAAATCGATACTATAATAATTACTTATTCTGTCAAGACTAGTTAAAGATTTTAGATACTTTAATAATTTATAAGCAGCAGTTTCAGTATCCACTTTTTTTAACTTAATTGCACCAGTTAATACAAGTTTATAAGCTGTATCTTCGTTATCTGCCCTGGGAAAAAGTATGCCTGGCATGTCAAGTAGATGTATGTTTTTAGAGACTTTAATCCACTGTTTACCTCTTGTAACCCCTGGAGTATTGCCAGTCTTTGCAGATGCTTTATTAGCTAAACCATTAATTAGCTGGGATTTTCCGACATTGGGAATCCCGATTACAATCGCTCGAATTGGTCTTTTTTTTATCTTTTTTTCTTCTCTTTTTTTATTAATTTTAACCTGCTTATCTTCCATTATACTTACTAATCTATCCAAGCCATCTTTTTTTACAGCATTTGTATATACACATACATAATCTTTATTTATTTCTTTTTCCCACATTTTTGAAATATTTATATTTGCGAGATCATATTTATTTAAAACAACTATCTTTTCTTTATCTTTAGTTATCTCATTTAGCTCCTTATTATAACTTGAATATGGTATTCTTGCATCCAATACCTCTAATATAAGATCTACATTTTTTAAATTTTCTTTTAAAACTCTTTTTGCTTTAGCCATATGACCAGGATAGATATTCATCTTATTCACTCCCATAACTAAATAAAGGGTGTTGGATTGTTTAGACTCCCACACCCCTTCTTTAAGTTATCTTTTTTCTTTAATACGAGCTTTCTTACCTTTTCTTTCTCTTAAGTAATATAACTTAGCTCTTCGTACATCACCTTTTCTTAATACTTCAAAATTTTCTATTTTGGGTGTATGAACAGGAAAAGTCCTTTCAACCCCAACCCCATGTGAAGTTTTTCTTACTGTAAAGGTCTCGTTGACTCCTCCACCTTTTCTGGAAATTACTACTCCTTCATACTGTTGTAATCTTTCTTTTCCACCTTCTACGACTTTAATTTTTAAACGTACAGTATCTCCAGCAATAAATTTTGGGATATCATCCCTCATATTTTCTTGGTCTATTTTATCAATAATATTCATCTTTTTACCTCCTTTCATCACAGTTATTCTATATTTCGTTTAGACAAGAGGCGATCCATGATTATAGATGCAGCACTCCTGACCGAAAGATGGTTATATCCAGTATTACCTGTAATTGGTTCTAACAGATAATCTGATTTATCAATAATTTCTTTTGTTAAACCCCAGCCGGTACCGAATATAATTAAATATGGATCATTGCCCCTGTTAATTTTATCTCTTAAATCTATAAAAGAAATAGTATTATCGCTTTTTTTAGCACTTGTAGTAACAATAGTTGGTTTTTGATCGGCTCTCTTTTCAATGTCCTTTATTGTTTGATCTAAATCATCGACAATTTTCATCACTTTAAAGGCTTGATGTCTTGTATTATTATATTGAGCCCCATATCCACTTGTCCAATAATCTCTCATTCTTTGTACCAAGGCTTGTTGTGATTTAAGCTGATTTACAACATAGTACTTATTTATACCGTAAGTCCTTGCAGCTCTAGATATATCATGGAGATCATAATTTGTTACTGTAGTTGTTATTATATCACCATCTTTATTATATACTGGATAGTGTAATAATGCTATATATAGATTACTGTTCATAATCTTGATCTCCTTTAACTTCATCTTTGATTTCTAAAAGTAATTTTTTCTGTAAATCTGTCAAATTAACATTTTTTAATAAATCAGGCCGATTGGTATATGTTTTTTTTAGAGCTTTTTTTTCTCTCCATTTATCAACTAATTGGTGATTACCACTTAATAGTATTTCAGGTACTTTCATCCCTTTAAATTCAAATGGTCTTGTATAGTGAGGATAATCTAAAATACCATTATAAAATGAATCATTTTCTTTTGATTGTTGATCCCCTAATACACCAGGAATCATCCTGGCTACTGAATCAAT
>JAIPEV010000032.1 GCA_021736965.1 Halanaerobiales bacterium
CCTTTTTCAATCTTTTAACCTCTTTTTCAATATCTACCATTCCCTCTAAAGGTAAAATAACTTCTACTCCTTGCACTATAGATGTTGAGGCTGGTTGAGGTCTCTTTTCTAATTTTTTTTCTATTAACAATTCTTCAACATTAGCTAAGTTTTTAATATAACTTATACCATCATTTAAAACATTTAATTTTTTTTCATTTGAAATTAATATAGCTTTGATTTTACGTCCGGGATCAACTTTCATTTCATTTCTGATATTCCTAATTGATTTAATTACATCCTTGATTAATTTCATCTTATTTTCTGCTTGTTCATTAATCTTTCTTGGCTGATATTTTGGCCACTCAGCAATCATAATACTTTGATCTGAAATAGGTAGTTTCTGCCATATCTCTTCTGTTAACATGGGCATAACAGGATGCAATAATTTGAGTATTTCACTTAACATCTTTACACCCATATACTGGGCAGTTCTTTTTGCAGAAAGATCTTTATCTTGATAAAATCTTTCCTTTAAGATTTCAATATACCAGTCACAGTATTCATTCCAGATAAAGTCATATAAGGATTTACTCATCTCTCCAAAATTATATTTTTCTAAAGCATTATCAATTTCTGCCGTTACTTTATTTAATCTACTTTGAATCCATTTATCAGCTGTATTTAATTTTAGTTCATTTACTTTGATCTTTTTAAAATCTAAATCATCGATATTAAGTAAGATAAACCTGGATGCATTCCATATCTTATTAGCAAAGTTTCTACTTGCTTTTAACCTTTCTTCTCTAAACCTCATGTCATTACCGGGAGTATTACCAGTAATTAAAGTAAATCTTAATGCATCTGCTCCATACTTCTTTATTACCTTTAGGGGATCAATACCATTACCTAAAGATTTGCTCATCTTTCTACCCTGTGCATCTCTGATTAATCCATGGACATAAACATCACTAAATGGCGGTTGATCCATAAACTCAAGGCCCATAAAGATCATTCTTGCTACCCAGAAAAAAATTATATCTCTTCCAGTAACTAAAACATCAGTAGGATAAAAATAGTTTAAATCATCGGTATCTTCAGGCCAGCCCAAAGTTGAAAACGGCCATAAGGCTGAACTAAACCAGGTGTCTAATACATCTTCATCCTGTTTTAGATTTGTACTATCACAGTTAGTGCACTTTTTAGGTTCTTCTCTACTTACTATAACCTGATCACAGTCTTGACAGTACCAAACAGGTATTCTATGTCCCCACCATAACTGTCTTGAAATACACCAATCTTTAATATTCTCCATCCAATTTAAATATACCTTACTAAACCTCTCAGGTACAAACTTTATATTTCCATTTTTTACTGCTTCAATTGCAGGTTTTGCTAATGGATCCATTTTTACAAACCACTGTTTTGAAACCAATGGTTCGATTACTGTATCACATCTATAACACTGACCAACTGAATGGTGATGGTCTTCTATCTTTACTAATAATCCCTTTTCTTTAAGATCCTCAATCACTTGTTCTCTACACTGATATCGATCCATTCCAGCATATTTACCAGTAACCTTGGTCATTTTAGCATTTTCATCTATAACTTTAATTACTTCTAAATTATTTCTTTCTCCCATATCAAAATCGTTCGGATCATGAGCAGGTGTTACTTTAACCATTCCTGTTCCAAACTCGCTTTCAACAAATCTATCTTCTATTATTGAAATTTCTCTATTCATCAATGGTAATATAACAGTTTTTCCTACAAGATTTTTAAATCTTTGATCAGAAGGATTAACTGCGATTGCAGTATCTCCTAACATTGTTTCCGGTCTAGTTGTAGCGACAGTAATATATTGATCCTTTTCTTTTAATTGATAATTAATATAGTAAAGTTTTCCTTCATGCTCTTTATGTTCTACTTCAATATCAGACAATGTAGTTAGACAGCTAGGACACCAGTTTACAATATAGTCGCCTTGATAAATTAACCCTCTTTCGTATAACTGTACAAATACATCTTTTACAGCATTTGAACAACCTTCATCCATTGTGAATCTTTCCCTGGACCAGTCACATGATGAACCCATTTTCTGTAGTTGATTAATAATCCTGCCACCATACTCTTCTTTCCATTCCCATGCTTTATTTAAAAAACCTTCTCTACCTAGTTCATCTTTATCAATACCCTCATTCCTTAACTTATCAACTACTTTAACTTCTGTTGCAATACTGGCATGATCTGTACCAGGTAACCAAAGAGAAGAATAGCCTTTCATTCTTTTCCACCTAGTTAATATATCCTGCAAGGTATTATCTAATGCATGTCCCATATGTAGTTGTCCGGTTACATTAGGTGGAGGCATGACAATAGAAAAAGATTCTTTTTTTTGATCTACCTCTGCTTTGAATAGATCATTTTCCATCCAATAATTATACCATTTTTGCTCAACTTTATTTGGATCATAGTTTTTTGATAAATTATCCATTTTTATCCCCTTCCTTTAAAATGATAAATAGAAAAATCCTTCCCCATCCAATTAAGGACGAAAAAGGATTTTTTTCGCGTTACCACCTTAGTTCCTAAATACATATTATTAATATATATTTAGACACTTGATCAAAGATAACGGTTTAAACCGGTATGTCTTAATCTTTTCAGACAAACAACTCCAGGGCGACCTTCATTTTAGTTTAAGCCAAGAAGTCTTACAGCCGGTGGACCTCTCTCTCTAAAAGACTATACTAAAACTACTCCTCCCTTTCAAAGTTTTTAATTATAAATATTTGTATATAATAATACTATTTTTAGTATTAATTGTCAAGATAATCTTTAAGTTCAGCTTTAGGTTTTATAGTTACAGCAGCATTTAAGTTTGCATATCGAGGTAAACCATTCACTATCTTTTTATCGATCTCTCCCTTGATTAATGGTCTAAGATAGTTAAGTGCTTTCTCTGTAACAAAGTTTCCATCTTTGTTAATCATATCTCTGGGTATCATTTTTTCACTATTTGCTATTTCTTTAACATCTGCTAATTCAATTTCAATCTGATATGGATCATTAGATTTTCTTTTTATTACAACTGTTTTACCAGTTGCAGACTGTTCTGTTGAAAATTCAACTGCTTTTTCTCCACATAAATAAGCTTCTTTAGCATCTGTTTTAGAGCCAATATGATTGGCTGCTCTTTGTAGTACATTAAATTCAATAACCTTTACTCTAGGATAAAGATACTCTTTTATATATGGAACTAAAGCTCGAGCTGCTCCTCCCATCTGTTTATGTCCAAACTGATCATGTTTTGAAGATTCTGAAGCACTTATATATTTACCATTATTATCTTTTATTCCTTCAGAAACAACTACAATAATATTATCTTTTCTATTAGCCACTTTTTTTAAATCGTCTACAAATTTTTCTGTACTGAATGGAAGTTCAGGAAAGTATATTAAATCTGGTGTTTTTAAACCGGTTTCACCAGCTAAAGCAGCTGCAGCTGCAAGCCAACCAGCATGTCTACCCATCACTTCAATTAGATGTACGTTTTTTCTTTGATATACCCTGCTATCTAAAGTTGTCTCCATAACACTTGTTGCTATGTACTTTGCAGCACTTCCAAAGCCTGGTGAATGGTCAGTAACTAATAGATCATTGTCTATAGTCTTTGGAATACCCATAAATTTGATATCTATTTTATTAACTTTAGCATACATATTTAATTTATCTACAGTATCCATCGAATCATTTCCACCAATATAGAAAAAATACTTTATATCATATTTACTAAATATCTTAAAAATATCTTCAAAGTCCGAAATATCTTCTTTTGGGTCACTTAGTTTGTAACGACAACTCCCTAAAATTGAGCCAGGTGTATATTCTAATAATTTAATTTCTTCAGGTTTTTCATCTGTTAAATTAAAGATCAACTCTTTTAAAAGACCATTAATTCCAAATCTAGCTCCATATATCATATCAATTTTATTACTTTTTAAAGCAGTTTCTATTACTCCCTGTAAACTAGAATTGATTATCGGTGTTGGTCCTCCTGATTGAGCAACAAGACAGTTATTCATAATATTCCCCCTTATCAAATTCATCTTATATATATAATTTATCATTATTTATTAAATAAATAAAGGATTTTAACTTGCAATATGAAAATATTAATATGTGAATAAACAATAATAGGAGTGATTATATTGCCAAATAATTTAAATGTTCCACCTTATAAGATTAAAATGGTTGAACCAATCAACTTAATACCAAAAGAAGAAAGATTTTCTGCTCTAAAAGAGGCAGGTTACAATCTTTTTGCTTTAAAATCTGATCAAGTATTTATTGACTTATTGACTGATAGTGGTACTAATGCTATGAGTGATAACCAGTGGGCTGGGATAATGACTGGTGATGAATCATATGCTGGTAGTAGAAATTTTTATAATCTTGAAGCTACTGTTAAAGATATCTTTGACTATGAATTTACTGTTCCTACTCATCAAGGTAGAGGTGCAGAACGGGTACTATTCCCCTTATTAATTAAAGAAGGTAACTATGTTATCAGTAATATGCATTTTGATACAACAAAAGCACATGTAGAGCTAGCAGGGGGAAATACTAAAAATATTTTAATAAAAGATGCTCTAAAGGTCGATGAATATCATCCTTTTAAAGGTAATTTTGATATAAAATCTCTAAAAAAGTTTATTAAGGATAAGGGTCCAGAAAATATTTCAATGATAATTATAACCATTACCTGTAATAGTGCAGGTGGTCAGCCTGTTTCAATGCAAAATATAAGTAAAGTAAGTAAAATAGCAAAAGATAATAATCTTTTAGTAATAATGGATGCTGCTCGCTTTGCAGAAAATGCTTTTTTTATTAAATCAAGAGAAAGTGGCTATTCAGAAAAGACAATTAAAGAAATAGTTAAAGAGATGTTTTCTTATGTTGATATATTTACAATGAGTGCTAAAAAAGATGCAATTGTTAATATAGGAGGATTAATTGGAATTAAAAGCGATCAAAAATTATATAACAAGATCCGTTCAAGAGTAGTGCCCCTAGAAGGGTTCCCAACTTATGGTGGTCTTGCTGGTAGAGATATGGAAGCAGTAGCTAGAGGATTAAAAGAAGGTATAAGACTATCTTATTTAAAACATAGAGTTAATCAAATTAATCTTTTAGGTGAAAAGTTAAAAAACAACAAAATACCTATACAGTATCCTCCAGGAGGTCATGCTGTTTTTATAGATGCTAAAAAGTTATTACCCCATATTCCATATAATCAGTTTCCAGCTCAAGCCCTTGCCAACGAACTATATAAAGAAGGAGGTATTAGAGGGGTCGAAATTGGTTCTCTTTTATTAGGTAGAGATCCAAAAACTAAAAAACAATTAAAATCTCCATTTGAATTTTTAAGACTCACAATACCTCGTAGAGTATATACTGATTCACATTTAAATTATGTGGCAGAATCATTAATTAAGATAAAAGATAGAACTGAAGAAATCAAAGGACTGCAATTCACTTATGAACCAGAAATATTAAGACATTTTACTGCCCGATTTAAACCAATAGATTAACAAAAAATAAATATTACTTTTATAATTAATATGCAGGATAATTTATTTTTTGATTGAATATATTAAGTATAACCAGATAACTTTTTTATTCTAAAAATCTGGTAATTTTTTCGGAGGTGGTATTAACATGAAAAAGTATTTAATATTGTTTTTAGCTTTAGCGATGTTTTTTAGCTTTACTGCTCTTATCTCAGCTTCAGAAGAAGGAAAATTATTGATCTGGGCTGATGAAAACAGAATTAAAGTACTAAATACTGTTAAAGATCAGTTCGAAGCTGAATATGGTATATCTATTGAAATACAAGAAAAAGCATTTGGTGATATTAGAGATAATATGGCTGTTGGAGGAGCATCTGGAGAAGGTCCTGATATAATTGTCGGTGCACATGATTGGTTAGGAGCTCTAGTTTCTAACGGTCTAATAAGTCCAATTGAACTTGGAGACAAAAAAGATGACTTCTATCCGGTTGCTCTTGAAGCATTTAGTTGGGGAGAGGATATTTATGCACTCCCATATGCAATTGAATCAGTTGGTCTGATTTACAATAAAAATATTATCCCTGATCCTCCTAAAAACTTCACAACATTTGAAACAATTGTTAAAAATGTTACTGACAAAAAAAAGGAAATGTATGGATTTATTATGCCTCAACCTGATCCATACCACACTTTTCCCTTTATGAGTGCAACAGGTGGATATGTATTTGGTTTACAAGAAGGTGTATTAAACCCATTAGATATTGGTCTAAATAATGATGGTGCTACCCTTGGATTGCAAAAATTAGATAAACTATATGAAGATGGCTATATACCATTTGTTGATTACCAAACTATGACTAGTTTATTTACTAATGGTCAAGTTGGGATGATGCTTACAGGTCCATGGGCACTTCCTGCATTAGCAGAAGCTGGTATTGATTATGGATTTACTCAATTACCTCACATTGAAGGACAACCACCTAAACCATTTGTTGGTGTTCAGGGCTTCATGATAAGTGCTTTCAGTAAAAATAAAATATTAGCTCAAGCCTTCTTAAATGAATTCATTGCTAATAAAGAAACTATGATGGCACTTTATGAAGAAGGAAGCCGTCCTCCAGTTTATATTCCAGCCGCAGAAGAAGTTGCTGATAACCCAGATATGGCAGGAGTATTAGAAAGTGCCGCAGACGGTATTCCAATGCCTAGCATACCAGAAATGGCATCAGTTTGGGAAGCATGGAGTGATGCACTAGAATTAGTATTGACTCAAAAACAAGATGTAAAACCTGCATTAGATAATGCAGTTGCTCAAATTGAAAAAGCTATTAAATCAAGTCAATAAATTCTCAATTAACTGTATATTAGATACTGGTGTCCAGCTTGGGCACCAGTTTTTTTATAATTTTAAGAAGGAGGTTTAATAATTGAGATTATGGAAAGATAATATGTTTCATCTCGCAAAAATTATTATACTTAGTATTCTTGACGCATTGGCAGTATGGAGTGCCACAATTTTATTTACTGAACATAAGTTTATATTTTTAATAATCTTAATATTTATAACCATAATTATTAACTACATTTATTTATCAAAAAAAGCATATCCACTCCGTTATATTCTACCCGGTACCTTTTTCATGATACTATTAGTAGTTTATCCTATAATATATACAGTTTATGTTTCTTTTACCAATTATGGTACTGGAAATATTTTAACGAAAGATCAGGTTATAGAACAACTTGAAAATAAATATTATCTTCCTGAAAATACACAGGACTTTAGCTTTAATGCTTATAAAATACCTGATCAAAATAAATATGCAGTACTACTTGATAAAGATGATAATGGTTATTTATTAGGGATAGATCAACAAATAGAAGAAATAACAGATAACGATCCTAGATTAACTGATAAAAACAATGATGGGACTTTTGATCAGATAAATGATTATCAAATTCTTTCAAGAGCTAATTTAATTAAAAGTTTATCACAATTACAGAACATTGAGTATCAGTACAAAGATAATATTTTAAAAATGAAAAGTATTTCTTTGTTTTCTCTATATAGACAACAGTATAAATATATTTCAGCTGAGGACAAAATTCATGATATAAAAAATGATATATTCTATACACCAGCTGATGGATCATTTGCGTCCCCATCAGGTGAAAAACTACTACCAGGTTATAGATCTTTTTTGGGTTGGAAAAATTATATAAAACTTTTTACCGACGATCGTGTTTCAACTCCATTTTTAAGGGTTTTTATTTGGACATTTGAATGGGCAATAATAAGTGTACTTTCCACTTTTGCACTTGGCCTCTTTATGGCAATTCTTCTAAATGATAATGAACTAAGATTTAGAAAATTTTATCGTATAATATTGATCTTGCCCTATGCCTTACCTGCTTTTATATCTGTCTTAATATGGAGAGGATTATTAAATACTGAGGTTGGTGTCGTAAATCAAATCTTACAAACATTATCTATAGATAAAATACCATGGTTACAAAGTGTTTTTTGGTCAAGATTTGCTTTAATAATAATTAACTTATGGTTAGGTTTCCCTTATATGATGCTGATCAGTTTAGGTGCATTACAAAGTATTTCTGGTGACCTTTATGAAGCAGCTGCAATTGATGGAGCAACCCCTTTTCAAAGATTTAGATATATTACTTTACCACTTATATTGGTCAGTCTAGGCCCATTATTAATATCTTCTTTCGCCTTTAATTTTAACAACTTTAATGTGATTTACTTATTTAATGAAGGTGGTCCACCTATTGTAGGAGCACAGACTCCAGCTGGTGGTACAGATATTTTAATTTCCTATACTTACCGGCTATCTTTTGAAAGTGGACGGGGATCAGACTTTGGACTAGCTAGTGCAGTAAGTATCTTAATATTTATGATTACTGCGGTTATTACCTGGTTTAACTTTAAGTATACAGGAGCCTTAGAGGAGGTAAAAGAAAATGTATAGAACTAGAGATACTAAAACAAAAATATTTAAACACTTGGTAATATGGATAGTAATAGCATTTGCTTTATTTCCTTTATTATGGACATTATCTGCAGCTCTAAATCCAGCTAATACTTTAATAAATCAAAAATTAATACCAGATAAAGCTAGTTTTGATAATATAAAGTATTTATTTAATAATGATCAACATCCCTTTCCTATCTGGATCTGGAATAGTGTTAAGATCTCATTAATTACTGCTGTAATTGCAGTTAGTATGACAGCATTAGCTGCTTATCCGTTTTCTCGATTTAGGTTTAAAGGTAGAAGAAAGGGATTATTTATCATCTTATTAATTCAAATTTTCCCTCAAATGCTAGCAATGGTTGCAATATATCTTCTCTTTTTAAATATACAGGAAGTGTTACCCGCTTTTGGTTTAAACACACACCCAGCTATAATTACTATTTACTTAGGTGGGGCAATAGGTGTCAATACCTGGTTAATGAAAGGATATCTAGATACAATACCCTCTTCTTTAGAGGAAGCAGCTTATATTGATGGAGCAAGTAAATTTCAGGCTTTCTATAAAATAATATTACCATTAGCAAGACCTATTTTAGCTGTTTTATTTGTTCTACAGTTTATTGCAACTTATTCTGAATATATTTTAGCAAGTATAATTTTAAACTCTAATCAAAAGTTTACTTTAGCAGTTGGGTTACATCTATTTATTTCAGATATGTATGCCAATAGATGGGGAGTATTCTCAGCTGCAGCATTAATTGGAGCCTTACCAATAATTATATTATTTATGATGGTTCAAAAATATATTGTTCATGGATTAATTAGTGGGGCAGTTAAAGGTTAATAATAGGAAGGTGTAAAATATGAATAAAGCAGCAGTATATCATGAAAGTATAGCTAATTTTACTTATCCTCTTGATGATCAAACCCTGCGAATCAAACTGATCACTGCAAAAAATGATTTAAAAAGGGCTACTATTATTTATGGACCTAAGTTTGATAACTATAAAGATCCTTTTTACAATAAGGAGATGAAAGTTGATGCTACTGATCAAACTCATGACTATTTTGGTGTAAAAATTAAGTTATCAGACCCAAGATTTAGATACCATTTTCTACTTGAAGACTATCAAGATAATAAATACTGGTACAATGAAAAAGGATTTTTTAAAAATAGACCAAGAGGTCATGAATCTGGGTTTTTCCAGTTTCCTATTATTACTGAATGGGAAAAATTCAAAAGACCAGAGTGGTTTAATAAAGCAGTTATTTACCAAATCTTTCCTGATAGATTTTTTAATAGTAATAAATCAAGTGATCCTAATCAAGTAACTAAATGGGGCAAATTACCTGATCATGATTCTTTTTATGGCGGAGATTTAGAGGGGATCATAAAAAAGCTTGACTATATTGCTGATCTTGGTATAGATACTATTTATCTTACTCCTATTTTTGAATCAAAATCTAATCATAAGTATAATATCAAAAATTACCTTAAAATAGATCAGCAGTTTGGTGATCTTGATACTTTAAAAGAACTAGTTAATGCATTACATCAAAAAGATATGAAAATAATCTTAGATGCAGTTTTTAATCACTGTGATATTAATTTTTTTGCTTTTCAAGATCTAATTAATTATGGTGAAAAATCAAAGTATAAAGACTGGTTTATTTATCAATCACTTCCTATAAAAACAGACTATCCAATAAACTATACAACATTTGCTACACAGGAAAAATCAATGCCTAAATTAAATACTGACAATCCAGAAGTACAAGATTATTTACTGGAGGTTGTTGAGTATTGGATGACCAAAATAAAGATAGATGGTTGGAGATTGGATGTAGCAGATGAAGTAAATATGGACTTTTGGAGTAAGTTTAGAAAAAAGGTTAAAAGTATTAATCCTAAGTCAGTTATTATTGGCGAGATATGGCATAGTGCCAAAAAATGGCTAAGAGGTGATAGATTTGATACAGTAATGAACTACCCCTTTAATTGGGCTGTAATTAATTTTTTTGGTAGTAATGAAATAGGGGTTGATAAGTTTTCTTCTCTAATTATAAAAAACTATTATCATTATCGAGAAGATACAAGTAATACACTTTTAAACTTATTATCAAGTCATGATATACCCCGTATCTATGAATACTGCAAAACAGAAAAACAACTTAAATTAGCAATACTTTTTTTATTAACTTTTCCTGGAACTCCAATGATTTATTATGGAGATGAGCTAGGTTTAAAGGGAGGTGAAGATCCTGATAATAGGAGATGCATGCCCTGGGATAGGGTTAATAAAAATAATAATATACTATCATATTATAAAAAGATTATCAGAATTCGAAATAAATTAAACCCCTTATCATTAGGAGACTTTCATTTCATTTTAAAAGATGAAGCAAAAAATACAGTAGTCTTTAAAAGAAGGCATAAAAATAAAACTATATATATTGCTATTAATAACTCACACATATCACAGAATATTGAATTCATAGTAAACCAATGCGGTAAATACAAGGACATTCTTAATGAAAATATACTTAAAACAAATAATAAATCATTACCGATAAAATTAAAACCCTTTGAAGGTAAAATAATTACTTGTCCTTTGACTAAATAACATAAAAAAAAACAAAAAGTTGATTTTTATTCTTTTACAATTTATTTAAATATATGGGTTTACATCTTCATCAAAATCTTTTAATGATATATTTTTTGAGTAGAAAATAAAGCAGAAAGTAGTACAAATATTTTTCTCCTTGTCATAAGCAATTTTTTGTTGGTTATCTATATGTTAATCGATATACTTTCTATTCAAAATGACCATAAATCATTTAATTTATAATAATCTTTTTAATCTTTTTTGACATATTTTTAAATCATCTTAATCATTAATTTAAGGGGGTTGTATTAAAATAGTAATACTTACTGAAAGATTAAAACTTATTGCCTTAAAAGAACAAGATCTCAAAGATTCAATAACAAATTTAGAAAAGTTTTATAAGGAAAATAATCTAAAATCAAAAAACAATCAACTCTCAGAATTAATGATAAGAATTTATGATATCAAACTTTCCAATATAAAAAAAGATCCTGAAAATTACTTATTTTATACTTACTGGTTGATCGTAAAAAAAACGACTAATGAAAAAATGGGTAGTTTAGGATTTAAAGATACCCCTGATAATAAGAAGTCTATAGAAGTCGGATATGGTATTAATAAAAAATTTAGGTGTGAAGGGTATGTAACTGAAGCACTATTAAGCTTTTTAAATTGGTCTTTTAAACAAAATATAAATCCAATAAATACAGTTGTAGCTAAGACAAATCAAAACAACTTAGCCTCGCAACGAGTTTTGAAAAATACAGGTTTTAAACATATTAAATTCGAAAAAGAATTAATGATTTTTAAAAAAGAAAATGATATTAAATAATAAAATTGCATATATAAACTGATCTACTTGACATAAAATATTTATAATAATATACTAAAAAAGAGTGGGGCTATAGCTCAGTTGGATAGAGCGACAGATTCCTAATCTGTAGGTCACAGGTTCAAATCCTGTTAGCCCTACCATCTTTAATTTGACCACTTCGGATAATTGTCCTGGTATAAATTTTCTGTAACCCTTTTAGTTTTGTTATCTGACAAATCCATTATATGAATTTCTGCATACTTCCTTCTTAAAAATCTATTATCATATTTGATAAAGGCTATTTTCTTTCCATCTGGTGAAAAACTAGGGTATCCTTCATATAGATTATTATTAGTAATCCTTCTCAAATTTGACCCATCCACCTCAGCCATAAATATTTCTTTATTGCCATCAATATGAGTTGTAAACACTATTTTTTCTCCATCATATGACCAATCTGCATAACCACCATCAAAAAATGATTTTTCTATTAATTTCTCAAGATTACTACCATCTCTATCCATAATATAAATATCCGCATTAATTCCCTTATCAGATCTAAAAACTATCTTTTTGCCATCTGGTGACCAGGTTGGGTATTCATTATGAATCTTATAGTCTGCAGCTGTAAGTTTTTGTAAGTTAGTACCATCAGTATCAATTGTATATATATCTTTCCTTTCATTATGCCAGGCACTAAATGCTATCTTTTGACCATCCGGTGACCAAGCTGGATAATCTAATGAGGTTTTCAAATTAGTAAGCTGCTTTACATCTTTTCCATTGATATTCATTATATAAATTTCTTTATTCCCTGTTCGATTCGAGATAAAAACTATCTTTGAATTATCGGGAGACCAGTCAGCTTGTTCATCATTATAACTATTATTTGTTATTATTTTTTCATTACTTCCGTCAATATTAATAATAGCTATTTCTTTGTAACCTTTTCTTAAAGTAGTAAATAATATTTTTTCTTCAATTTCATTTTTCTCTAAAACAAGTTCTTCTTTTTTATTATAATCTATCTGTGTTACAATATATGAGGCAGCAATTACAAATAATATTACTACAACTAAAAGTATAATACTTCCCTTTAACTCCTTGAATACCAATATTTTCCCCTCCCATTATAAAAAGCCATTTATTTGTCACATTATAACATTGATTATAACTAAATTAAAAAAATTTTCTTAACGGGAATTAAAAATATTTAAGATAAAAGGTTTACTTATTAACCAGCTTATCTTAATAGTACTTTGTTTAATGATATTTTTTTTATAATCTCTTTTAAGAGCAACAAAATGTACCCTGTCATTAGTTTTATTACCTTTTTTAAATGTAAAAGACTTATATATATCTATTTTTTTGAATCCAGCTGTCTTTAATGCACTTTTAATTCTATAAAATTTGTAACCTTTTTCTACATGTTTTTCACTATAGCTTTTCTTGTTTTGATTAACATTAATATTTATATTCAAACTTACTATCCATTTATGTGCATCTTGATCAACAATATCTTCCCAATAACAAATATAATTATCTCCATTAATTTTTTTTGTACCTTCAGTCAAATGCATCAATCTA
>JAIPEV010000033.1 GCA_021736965.1 Halanaerobiales bacterium
TCTGCATTTTTTTGTATCCATCTTAAATCTTTTGTAGTATTAGAAGCATTAACTACTAATAGATAACTTTTTTCCTCAACTTTATATATTAATAAATCATCAACAATCCCTCCATCTTCATAACACATTGGAGAATAGATGACATCTCCAATTTTTAAAGAAGAAGCATCATTGGTTATTAGCTTTTGAACCAGTTTTAAAGAATTTTCACCTTTTATTAATATTTCTCCCATATGAGATACATCAAATATACCTGCCTTATTTCGGACAGCCTTATGTTCATCAATAATACCTGAATATTGAACTGGCATCTGCCAACCGCCAAAATCAATCAACTTTGCATTTAACTTTTTATGTTGATCATATAATGCAGTTTTTCTCATCATTTATCACCTCCCTTAAAAAGACAAAAAACAGGGAAGCTTAAGTTTCCTTAAACCCCCCTGTTCTGATAAGTCCAGAGATTGGTCCATTCAAATTTCTTCTGCCTGAGAGTTTCGGCTTTTAAAAGCTTTGCTCCTTCGGCGCCTTATTAAATAAAGGTCTCTCATCTGAATTTCATCCCAAAAATCTATTTTATTTTCTTATCTATAGTTTATTATTTTTTAATAACTTTTTCAACTTTATTTTCATTTTTATCTTTTTGTTTAGGTTTTTGTACTTCATTTTCTACTAGGGGTATACTTTCACCTATAAACTTAGCTCCTTCTTCAATAACTAATCTTTTCGATTTAATATTACCTTCTAATCTGCCAGCTGCAAGTATTTCTAGTTTTTCTTTAGCAGTAACATTACCTTCCACGTTTCCTGCAATCACAATATTTCTAGCTTCAATATTACTGTTAACTTCTCCAGATTCTCCAATAAATACGTCACCTTCAGCAATAATAGTACCTTTCATCTCTCCTTCAATCCTGATAGACCCCTTTGTTGTCAACTTACCATCAACAATCGTTTGTTGCCCAAATATTGTGTTGATGTCTTCTTTGCTCATATCCTCTTTATTAAACAATAATATTACCCCCCAATATACTTTCTAGGATTTTTTAAGACTCCATTAATCCTTACTTCATAATGCAAATGTGGGCCCGTACTCTTGCCGGAATTACCTGATAAACCAATAATCTCACCAATTTCTACTTGATCACCTTTACTCACTTTTAACTTGTTTAAATGGGCATAGTATGTTTTATATCCATACCCATGATCTATTTCTACATACCAACCAAATCCCCCGTTCCATCCTGAAAAAGTAACTTCCCCAGTAGCTGTTGCTAATATAGGGGTGTTGTACCATACAGCTATATCTAGACCATCATGATATTCTCTTCTTCCAGAAATCGGATCATTTCTCCAACCAAATTCAGATGATATATATGCATTGCCTGCATCTGCAAGTGGCCAAATTTTTGGGACCGCTTTATTGATGTCTTTATGTTTAATTACTTTGTTTTTTAATATTTCTTGAACTTTCTTCTGCTCTTTTATCTGTTGATCAACTGTAGCTATCTCATTGTTGATACTTTTAACTAATTTATCAGTATCATAATAATAAAGATTTAGCTGTCTTCCTCCGATCGGAGGCCCTTGATTTAAAATCTGAGAATTATATTCAAAAACACTGGTAATAAAATTTGGGCTTTTATTTAAATTACCATCATCTTCGATTTCTTCACCAAGTATATCTCTGATTTCTTTGTTCTTATCCTTAATAACCCTCATAGAACTTATTAATTCTTCGGTGTTTTGACTTATGAGCAACAAATTTTTCTTTAAATTTTTATTTTCTTCCTGTAACTTTTTGTCATTAGTACTTTCTTTGTGCTTAGTGAATTGATTTGATAATTCAATATATTTTGCTTTATACAAATAATATTTAAAAAAAGAAGTAACTAATAAAATTATTAAAATGACAGTAAACAGAAGTAGAAAATATCTCTTAAAGTTAATTCTTTTTACTTTATTTCTAGTAGAAGGGGTAATTGTTATATAAAGTTTTTCACTTAAAAACTCTTTAATATCATGTATTAAACCATCAAATTTTTTGATCATAGATTCCCTCCTATATTTGTAATTTATCTAAATATATTGTATCATATTTTCTAATTAACAAAAAGTAATTTATCCATTATAAAAATATCTGAGCTATTATAATCGCAACAAAGATTGCAGGTATTAGATTACCTATTTTTATCTTGATTTCAAGTAGCATATTTATACCTATTGCCATTATCAAAAGCCCTCCTGTTGCTGTCATCATAGAGATAGTGTTTGGTACTAATATTTTCTGGGCCCAAGAAGAAAGTAAAGATATAAAACCCTGATAAACTAAAACAGGAATTGCTGAAAACATCACGCCAATTCCAAAGGTTGCAGAAAAAGCTATTGAAGCAGTTCCATCAAGTAATGATTTTGTAAATAAAATTGAAGGATCATTGTTTAGACCATCCTGAATAGCACCCATTATCGCCATTGCACCAACACAATAAATCAAACTGCTCTGTACAAAGCCCTGTACAAAAAGTCCATCATTACTTTTAAATCTTTTTTGGATCTTTTTCCCTAAACTTTCTAACCTGTTTTCTATTTCTAAAAACTCACCGATAATACCACCTATTACAAGACTAAATATTACTACCAATGTTCCTGTGGTCGCCTCAACAGATAAAGCCATCTGTAAGCCTATCATTATAACTGCTAGACTGATTCCTTTGATAACTATATTTTGAAATCTCTCTGGTAGTTTCCCTTTCAGCAAAAATCCTAATATACTCCCTACTACTATAGCTATAACATTTACAATAGTTCCTATCATAATTACTACCCTCCACTGAACATACTAATCAATTCTTCTTTATACTCTCTTCTTGTTAAAGCAACTATTAGATCATCTTTTTTAATTATAGAATCCCCTCTTGGAACAAGACTTTCATCTCCTCTTAATATTGTCACAAGCACTGATTCTAAGGGGAAATAGATATCTCGAAGTTTTGTATTTATATATTCACAATTTTTACCAACCTGTATTCTTACAAGTTCAATTTTATCATGGTTTTTATTTAAAATAATTCTTAAGTCTTCAATTGTCATCTCTTGTTCAACTAATGCCGATAAAATTGATGAACTACTCACTGCAACATTTACCCCTAACCAATCAAACAACCTCTCATTACCTGGGGTATTTACTCTTGTGAAAGTGCGAGGAACATCAAACTTTCTTTCCGCCATTTGACATATAACTAAGTTATCTTGATCATCACCTGTTACAGCTAAAACAACATCTGCTTGATTAATACCTGCCTCTTCTAATACATTTTCTTTTGTACCATCTCCACAAAACACTTTCACACCATACTTCTCTTTTAAAACCTTACAGTTATCTGAAATATTTTCTACAACATGAACTTTATGATCTTTTTCTAATAGTTCTTTAATTAGATAAGATCCGACTTTTCCTCCACCAACTACTATTACAAACATCTTTTCACCTCAATTTAAATTGTTTCACGTGAAACAATTTTTATATAAATTATTTTATTTTATCAATTATATATTCGAACTCTTTGTAATTTTTACAGTTAATTGTAATTACTTTTTTGCTCACTTTGTCCTTGATATCAACATCTAAGCCTAGTCTATCTGCAAGTATTTCTCTGGCTTTTACCCACTTTGGCTCTAATTCTTTTTTCTTCTTTTTGTTCTTATTTTTGCTATTGTCAATTAATTTATTAACTATTTTTTCAGTGTTCCTCACTGAAAGATCTCTTTTTACAATTTTTTTTGCAACTTCAATTTGCCTTTTATTTTCAAGCGGGAGTAATGCCCTGGCATGACCCATCGATAATGTTTCACGTGAAACATATTCTTGAATCGATGGGGGTGATTTTAGTAATCTAATCATATTGGTTACTGAAGATCTGCTTTTTGATACTTTTTTAGCAACTTCCTTTTGGGTAATATTAAGCTCCTCTATCATTTTTTTATAAGCTTTTGCTTCCTCAATAGGATTAAGATCTTCTCTTTGAATGTTTTCTATTAATGCAACTTCCATCATCTCTGTATCTTTGAACTTTCTTATAATCGCAGGAATCGTTTTTAGTCCAACAAGTTTTGCTGCCCTCCAACGCCTTTCCCCGGTAACTAATTCATAATTTTCATACTGGACTTCTCTTACAGTAACAGGTTGTAATACCCCTTTGTTCTTTATAGAATTTGCTAGTTCCTTTAGACTGTCATCATCAAACTTATTTCTGGGTTGAAAAGGGTTGGGCTTTATTTTACTTATATCAATATCCTTTATTTCATGTTCTCTTTTTTCACCTTGGCTTTTTGAAATAAGGGCATCTAACCCCTTGCCTAATCTTTTTTTACTCATGTTCAATCACTTCCTTTGCCAGCTCTTTATAGGCCTTTGCACCACTTGAATTTGGCGCGTAAGTAATTATTGGTTCTCCAAAACTAGGTGCTTCACTTAACCTTACATTCCTAGGTATTATAGTTTTAAAAACATCTCTACCAAAATAATTTTTTACTTCTTGGATTACCTGACTAGAAAGATTAGTCCGCGCATCGTTCATAGTTAAAACAACACTCAATAATTTTAACTCTTTATTAAGATTATCTTGGACTATTTCAATTGTTTGCATCAACTGACCCAAACCTTCAAGTGCATAGTATTCACACTGGATAGGGACAATAAGATAGTCTGATGCTGTAAGAGCATTTAAAGTTAAAAGACCTAAGGAGGGAGGACAGTCAAAAAATATGTACTCGAATTCTAATTCTGATTCTTCAATCTTCTTTTTTAACCTGCTCTCTCTTGACATTAATGAAACTAGTTCGATTTCTGCTCCTGCAAGGTCTATATTAGCAGGTAAAATATAAAAATTGTCGTGCCCTGTAGGTTTAATAATTTTTCTAAGAGGAGTTTCATTAATTAAAGCATCATAAATACTGTATTCTAAATCACTTTTTTCTAATCCTAATCCACTGGTGGCATTCCCCTGGGGATCTACATCTATTAGTAAAACTTTTTTGCCATAATCAGAAATACTAGCTCCTAAATTAATCGCAGTAGTGCTCTTTCCTACACCACCCTTCTGGTTTACTATAGCTATCTTCCTTGCCAAAACAGAAACCTCCTTATTTATTCTCAGTTTTTATAATTTTTATACTATATTTCATAAATTTTTTGTTCTCTTCTTTATCAACAACTACCTTTACACCAGCACTTTTAATCTGATTAATTGCTGAATTTAATGTATTTTTAATTAATCTTAGATCATTATAATATGTTTTTATGTTTTTATTTAAACTTTCATTTTTTAACAGTTCTATCTTTTTAATTAACTCCCTGACAGATAAATTCTTTTTTGCAGTTTCAATAATTAATTTTTCTTGTTTAGAAACCTGTTCAACCTTAAGTAATGCCCTTGCATGTCTTTCTGTCAAACCATGTTCTCTAATTAAAGCAAGTATTTCCTCTGGTAAGTTTAATATTCTCAACTTATTTGCGATAGTAGACTGACTTTTACCCAATTTTTTGGCAAGTTCAGTCTGTTTTATATCAAATTTGTTTATAATACTGTAATAAGCTAAAGCCTCATCAAGAAAGTTTAAATCTACTCTCTGTATATTTTCAACCAATGATAGTTCGGCAATTTCTTCTTCCTTAAATTGATTAATTATAACTGGAACCTTTTTATAGTCGATCTGTTTTGCAGCCCTTAACCTTCTTTCACCTGCAATTAAAGTATATCCATCCTCTGCTTTAGAAACAACTAAAGGTTGGATTATTCCAAAATTTTCAATGGACTTTGCAAGTTGGTTGATATTTTTTTGATCAAAGTTACTCCGTGGTTGATGTGGATTAGGACGAATCAAATCAACATCTATCATTTTTATATTTATACTTTCTTTTTTCCCAAAAAATGAAAAGTCCATCAATATACCTCCATCACTCTTATAATTATTCTTTATAGTTATATCTTTTCCTGCTTAAAGTGGTCGTTTTTTGGGAATACCTGATCTTCTAGGATATTTATCATTTAATTTCCCCTCAAAACTAAGTTCTAAAAGATAACGTTCTCCTTTTATATTTGGATGATTAATACTATAAATATCTTTTAACTTTAAATTTAATTTCTCTATTGCATTCTCTGCTTCTTTTAACTCGTCTTTGTAGTTAGGACCTTTATAAAGTAAAATTTTCCCTTTCAATTTACAAAAGCAGGCTGTATATTCTAACAAAATGGCTAGTGGAGCAACTGCTCTTGATAAAACATAGTCATATTTGAATCTATATTTACTTTCATGCCCATAATCCTCAGCTCTACCATGAATTAATTCTATGTTTTCAGATAAATCAATTTCAATTTGTAACATCTTTAAAAAATTAATCTTTTTTAAAGATGAATCTAATAATGTCAATTCTATATTGGGTTTTAATATTTTAAAGACAAAACCGGGGAAACCTGCCCCGGTACCAATGTCAATAATCTTACCCTCTATATTATATTTTGTTAAACCCATTGCTGAATCTATAAAGTGAAGATCTATAATTTCATATGGCTTTTTAATAGCTGTAAGATTATATTTTTTATTTTCCTTAATTAAAAAATCAATATACTTTTTTATCTTATCTATTTGTTCAGTATTAAGTTTAATATTTAATAGATCAAAACTATCATAAAGGTATTTTTTAAGATTAGTTTTCTCCATCTTTTTTCTCACTTTCTTTTTGTTCAATATAGATCATCAAGACCGAGATGTCAGCAGGAGAGACCCCTGAGATCCTAGAAGCTTGTCCTAATGATCTGGGCTGTATTTTCTTTAATTTTTCTCTTGCTTCTAACCTCATATTTTCAAACTCATCATAATTAATCTGTTTTGGGATAAGTCTATCTTCCATTCTTTTAAACTGTTCAATTTGAGCTTTTTGACGATTAATATAGCCTTTATACTTTGTTTGAATGGTTACCTGTTCTTTAATTACTTTACTTACATCAGGAAGTTTAGAGGTAAAGAATCTTAAATCATCATACTCGATCTCAGGCCTTTTTAATAATTTGGCTAGTTTTACAGGTTTTTTAAGCGCCCCACTATCAAGATCCTTTAACTTTTCTCTGTTTTTAGGTGTAGGTGTTACCTGAAAATCCCTTAAAAAACTCAAAGTTTTCTCTATTGCATTCTTTTTTTCTATGAATTTTTGATACCTTTTTTCGGAAATCAAACCCAGTCTGTAGCCGATTTCTTTTAACCTTAGATCAGCATTATCTTGTCTTAATATCAATCTGTATTCAGCTCTTGAAGTCATCATCCTATAAGGTTCTTGAGTTCCCTTGGTTACCAATTCATCAATCAATACACCAATATAGGCTTCTGATCTTTTTAAGATAATGGGTTCTTTATTCTTAATAGATAAAGCAGCGTTTATTCCTGCAATTAAACCCTGTCCAGCTGCCTCTTCATAGCCAGATGTACCATTAATCTGTCCGGCAGAGAAAAGCCCATTTATATTTTTTGTTTCTAGACTTAATTTAAGATCATTTGGATTTAGACAGTCATACTCAATTGCATAGCCAGGTCTCATAATTTCTGCATTTTCTAAACCTGTTATGGTCTGTAGTACGTCATATTGAACATCCTCCGGTAAACTAGTCGAGAGTCCTGATACATAGTATTCACCAGTTAATTCTCCTTCAGGTTCCAAAAATATCTGATGTCTTTCTTTTTCAGGAAACCTGACTACTTTATCTTCGATTGAAGGACAGTATCTAGGTCCAACACCTTCAATAACTCCACTAAATAAAGGTGTTCTCATCTTGTTATCTTGAATTATTTGATGAGTTTTTTGATTTGTATAGGTGAGATAACAAGAAACTTGATCTCTTTTTAAAGGAGAAGAGTCAAAAGAAAAAGTGATATCATTTTCACCTTTTTGTTCCTGCATCTTAGAAAAATCTATACTCCTTTTGTTTATCCTTGGAGGAGTACCTGTCTTAAATCTACGAAGATTCAACCCGATTTCCCTTAATGAACTCGACAGTTTATTTGCAGGATACTGTTGATTAGGGCCAGCATTAAAAGTAGCTTCACCAATAATAACCTTACCTTTAAGAAATGTTCCGGTGGTAATTACTACCTTTTTTGCCTTAAAAAGGATACCTGTTTTTGAAATTACTCCTTTGATTTTATTATTCTTAACAACTAATACTTCAGCAATTTCTTGTTTAAGATCTATATTAGTTTCTTCCTCTAGAATCTTTTTCATTCTGAGATGATATTTTTTCTTATCGGCTTGTCCTCTGAGTCCATGAACTGCGGGCCCTTTAGCAGTATTTAACATTCTAATTTGGATCATAGTTTCATCCATATTAACTGCCATTTCCCCTCCTAAAGCATCAATTTCACGAACAATATGGCCTTTGCCGGGACCACCGATGGATGGGTTACAGGGCATAAAGGCAACATGGTCTAAATTTACAGTCATTGTAAGAACATCCATACCCATTCTGGCAGGCGCTAAAGAAGCTTCACACCCAGCATGCCCCGCTCCAATTACAATAATATCATATTCTTTTTTAAAGATTTTATTATAAATATAGTTGTCATATTTTTCCATTTCTACACTCCTAACTATTTACCCAGACAAAAGTCGCTAAAAATTCTATCTACAATATCTTCTGTTACCGTTTCTCCTGTAATTGATCCTAAGTGAAATAATATGTCTTTAAGATCGATCGTTAAAAAATCATGAGCCATATCATTATCTAACGCTCTTTTAAGGCTATTTACTGCCTTAAGGGCATTTTGTAAAGCATTCCTATGTCTAACCTTAGTAATCATTACATCCTGATCAGAGCTAATGTTTTCATGTAATATTTCATCTAAGATCGTGTTTTTTAACTCTTCAATTCCTTGTTCCTCTTTAACAGAGATCCAGAGGAGAGGATGTTCTTTAAATTTTTTTTGTAATTGTTTAAGATCGATCTCTTGATCAAGATCTGTTTTATTAATAACTAAAATTGTAGGTTTGTTTTTTATCAGTTCATAGACTTTCAAATCTTCCTCAGTTAATCCTTGACTGACATCCAACATCATCAAAACTAAATCAGCTTTTTTTAAAGAGTTTCTAGTTTTTTTTACCCCAATCTTTTCTACAATATCTTCAGATTCTCTTACCCCTGCTGTATCAATAATCTTTAAAGGAATACCATCTAAGTTAATATACTCTTCGATAACATCACGAGTAGTACCTGGTATATCAGTAACTATCGCCCTATTTTCTTGTAATAGATAGTTCAAAAGGCTGGACTTGCCAACATTTGGCTTGCCAACTATAACTGTCTTTATTCCTTCCTGATAGAGCTTACCTTGTTTAGCAGTTTTTAGTAAGCCTTTAATAGGCTCTTCAATCTTTTTAACTCTTTGATGAAGTTGAGTTGAATCAAATCCTTCAATCTCATCTTCAGGGAAATCAATAGAAGCTTCCAGGTGTGCTAAAAGTTCAACTGCATCATCCTTAATCTTTTCAATCTTTTCAGAAAGCCCGCCTTTTAACTGTTCGATTGCAATTGAAAGACTTTTGGCTGTTTTAGAATTAATGACCTCAATAATTGCTTCGGCTTGAGCCATATCAATTTTCCCATTCATAAATGCTCGTTTTGAAAATTCACCTGGCTCTGCCATCCGTGCACCATTATTTATTACTAGTTCTAAAACAGACTCTAATGGAACCATTCCTCCATGGCAGTCAAATTCAACTACATCTTCACCGGTAAAAGATCTAGGCTGAATCATCACTATTGCCAAAACTTCATCGACTGCATTATTAATCTCAGGATTTACTATATAGCCATGATGAGCTGTATGTGACTCAACTTGCAATAGTTTTTTTCCAGAAGAAGCCTGAAATATTTTACTACCGATTTTGATTGCATTAGGACCGCTTATCCTAACTTTTCCAGTACCTGAAGTACCATAGGGAGTTGCAATTGCTGCAATTGTATCTTCTTTCATTTTATTCATCTTAAAAACCCCCTTAAAAACATTATACCCAGCAGATTAACTACTGGGTATATAATATCCATCATCTAAATACTATAAGTAACTATTTTAGTCAACTGTTTCAATCATAACCTTTCTAAAGGGTTCTTCACCTTCACTATATGATTTAACACGAGAATCCTCTTTTAAAGTTATGTGAATTATTCTGCGTTCATGAGGTGGCATTGGTTCTAAAACAACTTTTCTGCCTTTACTAACGGCTTTTTGGGCTAACTTCTTAGCCAACCTCTCTAATGTTTTTTCTCTTCTTTCACGATATCCCTCGGCATCGATAATTATTCTTAAATAATCTTCAGTATCTCTATTAACAACTAAAGATGTAAGATACTGTAAGGCATCAAGAGTTTCGCCCCTACGACCTATAACAATGCCCAGATCTGGCGAATGAACATCATATACTACCTGTTCTTGATTAGTTTTAGACTGTATAACATTTATATCGACATCTAAATTTGTGTTTTTAAAGATATCCTTTAAAAATTCTTTACCTTTCTCAATTGGGTCTTCTTCAATAATAATTTCAATTTGAGCCTGTTTTTTACCAATCAATCCTAAAAACCCTTTATTCCCTTGCTCAATAATATTGATCTCTGCTTTGCTTCTATCAATATTTAGATCATCAAGCCCATTTTTGATTGCTTCATTTACTGATTCAGCTTTATATATTTTTTTTTCCATTATTGATTTGCAACCTCCTTATCAATAGGTTCCTTAGAAATTAAATACTGTTGTACTGCTGTAAAGACAGTTGATGTAAACCAGTATAATAGGATACCTGAAGGAAGCCGAAAACCGATAAAAATGATGAAAGCTGGCATTATCCACATTATCATATTGTTTTTAGAGTTACCTGCCTGCATCTTCTGTGTAACATAAGTTTGGGCAATCATTGCTAGGGCATTTACTAATACAATAGCAATATCAGGCTCAGCTAAAGAACCATTAGTTAAGGTACCTATCCATAAAAATGAGCTTTCATTTAAAATATCACTTAAACTTAAGATTGCTCTATATAGCGGAATCAAAATTGCCAGCTGTAAAATCATTGGTAAGCATCCTGCAGCTGGATTAACATTATTTTCCTTATATAGATCCATCATTGCTTTTTGCTGTTTTTCTTTGTCATCTTTGTGTTTTTTCTTGATTTTGTCCATTTCAGGCTGTAAGTCTTGCATAGCCTTCATTGATTTTGTTTGTTTTGCTGTAAGCGGATAAAGTACTAGCTTAATAATAAGTGTAAATAATATTATAGTAACACCATAGTTATGTACCATTCCGTTTAAAAATTTTAAAGCCTCAACTATTCCATTAATTAACCAACCAAACATATTTCTTTCCTCCTAAATTATTATTTAAGTGGATCATAACCACCTGAATTAAAAGGATGGCATTTTGATATTCTTTTGATACTCTTTAATCCACCTTTGAATACACCGTATTTTTGTACTGCTTGATAAGAATATTCAGAGCAAGTCGGATAAAATCTACATGTTTTAGGCGTCCAAGGAGATATAATTTTTTGATACATCTTAATAAACCACATAATTATATTTCTCATCTTCTTCACCCCTTTAAACTAAAAGAGAAGACCTTCTAAACAGTTTTATTAAATCCTTTTGAATCTCTTTATATTCTAAACTTACTATAGGTTTTCTTGCAATTAAAATAAAATCGTAACCTTTTTTAAAACTTCTATCGATCTCTTTTCTAATAATCTCCTTTAAGCGCCTTTTTAACTTATTTCTCACAACAGCTTTTCCAATTCTTTTGTTAATGGAAAAACCATAACGATTAATATTTTCGCCATTTGGATACCAGTATAAAACAAGGTGAGAAGAAGCCTTTGATTTACCTCTTTTATACACCCTGTTAAAATCCGATTTCTTCTTAAGGGTTTCCAAATAACTTCCTCCTAATAAAAGTTTAATAAATAAATATTATGATATCAACTTTCATACGATTTAAATTATATGTTATTTAAATACTAGAGTCAAGAATTTTTATTTTTATCCACAACTCAAATCACTGCTTATTCTTGTTGAATAATTGTTGATAATCTGTTAAAATATTATTGATTGACATTAAATAATTTTTAGTACTAATCTACAATAACTATTATAACTTTAATTAAGTCATTTTACAAGATTTACACATCCTGTTTACTGATTTATTAACAATTATACTTATACCCGCCTACTTTTCCCTTTTTTATTCACAAAATTATCCACAATTATTCACAATATGTTGATAATTTTTCATCGTTTTAGCTTTTGTGGAAAGTTTTAATCAGTTTTTAACAGGATTTTTTTATATTTTAGACCTAATTACTTTTATTTAGACCACTATAAACAACTGCATAATGTGGATAACTGCACTACTTATCCACAAACTTGTTGATAAGTACTGTTTTTTGATTAATTTTGGGGATAACTTCCTTTAATTATATACTATTATATTATTTATCTGATCAGGAGGAATTTTAATGGCCTTTTCAAAAGAAGAAATGGAACATATTTGGAATCAAACTTTAAATGAAATAAAAGAAAAATTAAGTAATCCAAGCTTTAAGACCTGGTTTTCTAATACAAAACCGGTTGATTTAAAAGATGATAACACTATGATGATCGAAGTCCCAAATGATTTTATCAAAGATTGGATTGTAACAAGATACAAAGACTTAATAACAGAAACTATGCATAGTTTAACAGATACTGATTTAAAATGCAGCTTTTATACAGAAGATGAACTTAAAAAACTCTCAAATAATAAACAAAATGATAACGTCAAAAGTGAAAAAAATAAAAAAGATCAAAAAGAAACTCTAAATAATCGAAACTATAATATAAATACTAATCTAAATCCTAAATATTCCTTTGATTCATTTGTAGTTGGTAATGGTAATCGTTTTGCTCATGCTGCTGCTTTAGCTGTTGCGGAAGCTCCTGCTAAAGCATATAATCCTTTATTTTTATATGGTGATGTTGGTTTAGGTAAAACTCATTTAATGCAAGCTATTGCTCACTACATATTAAAACAT
>JAIPEV010000034.1 GCA_021736965.1 Halanaerobiales bacterium
GTAATTGGAGCCGGTACTAAGATTGATAATCAGGTTCAGATCGGTCACAATGTTTTAATCGGGAAAAATTGTTTAATAGTTGCTCAGGTTGGTATTGCGGGAAGTACAATATTAGGTGATAATGTTAAAGTAGCTGGTAAAGTTGGTGTGATTGATCATGTTAAAATAGGTAATAATGCTATTCTTGGAGCTGGTAGTATTGTAACAACTGATGTACCAAAAGGATCTTTTTATCTAGGGAATCCTGCCCAAGAAAGAAGAGCTGAACTTAAAGACAGGGTATTAAAAAGAAAGCTTAAAGAGTATAGAAAAAGAATTAGAGAGATAGAAAAGAAATTAAAAGTTGATCAGGATTAAGAAAGGGACTTCGAAATTGATTGTAAAAAAAAGATTTCAGAATACAATAAAAAGAGAAGCTGTTTTTAATGGAGTTGGCTTACACTCAGGTCAACAAATTAATATAAGGTTAAAACCAGCAGAACCCAATAGTGGAATTATTTTTAAGAGAGTTGATTTAAAAGATAAACCTGAGATAAAGGCTTCTATAGGCAATGTGATTTCGACAGACAGATCAACATCAGTTGGAAATAAAAAAATTAAAGTACAAACAATAGAACATCTAATGGCAGCCTTGATGACTTATCAAATTGATAACATAGTTATTGAGATTAATGGAGATGAAATCCCTGCTGCAGATGGTAGTGCAAAACCATTTAATGATCTCTTAGCAAAAACAAAAATAATAAAACAGGGTGATAAAACAGAAATTTTTACTGTCGATCAAGTGATTAGTTATCAGTCTAAAGATAAGTATTTATTTATACTACCTTCTAATCAATTAAAGTTAAGTTATCTTTTAGATTATGATCATCCAATGATCGGGGTTCAATACCTAAGTTATCAGTTTGAAAAGAACTCTTTTATTAAAAATATTTTACCTGCTAGAACCTTTGGTTTTGAAGAAGAGATAAAAAACCTTAAAAGTCAGGGTCTAGCTCTAGGTGGAAGCTTAGATAACGCAGTTTTAATAAAAGATGATAGTATAGTAAATGAGTTAAGATTCAAAGATGAGTTTGTAAGACATAAAATACTCGATTTAATTGGAGATCTCTATTTGATAGGTTCTATAAGAGCAGAGATTCTTGCAGTTAAAACGGGTCATCATGATAATTATAATATAAACAGGTTGATTAAAAAAAATATTGGTTGAATTAATAAGGGGTGTGAGAAATGTTTGATATAAAAGATATACAGAAAATTTTACCACATCGTTACCCATTTTTACTAGTGGATAAAATTTTAAAGTTAGAACCTTCTGAAAAGATAGTAGGTTTAAAGAATGTATCGATTAATGAGAATTTTTTCCAGGGACATTATCCAAATGAACCGGTTATGCCAGGGGTTTTAATTATAGAAAGCATGGCTCAAACAGGTGGATTTTTAATGTTAAAAAGTTTTATTAATAAAGAAGATGTAATCCCCTACTTTGCAGGAATAGATAAAGCAAAGTTTAGAAGACCGGTTATGCCAGGTGATCAACTAATAATAACCTGTGAAGTTATAAAATTAAAAAGTAAAGTAGCAAAGGTCAAGGCTATAGCAGAGGTAAATGATGAACTAGCAGCTGAAGCAAAACTATTATTTGCAGCAAAGTAATTAAGAAAGAGGTTAAAGTATAATGAATTCAGATCGAAGACATAAAAAAATAATAAATATTGCAGATAAATATAAAAACTCTGAGATAGATCACAAGGCTTCAATTGGCAAGAATGTAAAGATAGGACCATATTCAACAGTTGGCCCTCAAGTAACTATTGGTGATAATACAGTAATTGGATCTCATGTAACAATAACTGGAAATACTACGATTGGAGAAAATAACAAGATTTACCATGGAGCATCTCTTGGTCAGAGCCTTAAAGATAGTAAAACATCTCTTTTTATCGGAGATAATAATATAATTAGGGAGTTTGTATCTATTTATCGGGGTTCAATCAAAGGAAATGGTGAGACTAAAATAGGAAATAATAATATGATAATGGCATATTGTCATCTATCTGCAAACTGCCAGCTTGCCAGTGAAATAATAATATCAAATGCTACCTCATTAGGGGAAGAAGTCATGGTTGAAGACCATGCAGTTATAGCCGGAATGTCCAATATTAAAGAACATGTTAGGATCGGAAGGATAGCAATGATCGGTGCTCATTCTAATGTATTAAAAGATGTTTCACCATATATTATAGTTGATGGACATCCTGCTCAAGTCTCAGGAATAAATATAATAGGTTTAAGGAGAAGTGAGATAAAACCCCAGATAAGAAAAGAGATAAAAAAAGCATATAAAATATTATACAGATCTGACTTAACGATTAAAGATGCTATCCAAGAGATGGATAACAAACTTAATGCTGGTGATGAAATTGAACATTTTCTAAGATTTTTAAGGAATGTGGAAAGAGGAATTTGCCGTTAGGATGGTGCTTAATTGATGATAAATGACAAGGTTGGTCTAATAGCAGGTTATGGAAAGCTTCCATTAATTTGGACTAAAGCTGCTGTTCAAAAAGAAGTAGATGTTCATGTATTTCCAATAAAGGAAGAATACAGCACTGATCTTTTAAGTTATGCTAAAACTGTGGATTTAATATCAGTAACTGAACTTAATAAATTAATAGATAAGATAAAGGGTTATAATATAAAAGAGATTGGGATGATTGGTAAAGTTGAAAAAAAACATCTTTTTAATAACAGAAATAACTTTGATTTAAGATTTCAGAATGTATTAAATCAGTTAGATAACTTTAATGATCAATCGATTATGTTACAGCTAATAAAAGAGTTTGAAAAAGAGGGTATTGAAGTACTTAAACAGACAGAGTTTATTAAAAAGATACTGGCTGAAGATGGATTAATTAATAATATAGAGCCGAGCCTTGATATCTTTGAAGATATGAAGCATGGTCTCAAGGTAGCAAAAATAATGGCTGATTTAGATATTGGTCAGACAGTCTTATTAAAAGATAAGACTATAATTGCAGTTGAAGCAGTCGAAGGAACGGACTTAACAATAAAACGAGCAGGTAATCTAGTAAGTTCTAATCTTATAATGGCAAAGACAAGCAGATCTGATCAGGATTTAAGATTTGATATACCTACAATTGGAATTGATACTTTAGAAAACTTAATTGCGATATCAGCAGCTGGTTTAGTAATTGAAGCAGACAAAACTATCATCTTAGATAAAAAAGAAATAATAAAAAAAGCAGATAAAGCAAATCTTTCAATTATGTCGGTTTCTCTTAAGGAGGTTTAATATGACCAAGAAGGTATTGGTAGTAGCCGGTGAAATCTCCGGAGATCAAAGAGCGGCAAGTGTAGTAAGAAAAATTAAGGAGATCAACCCACATGTTGAATTTTTTGGGATGGGTTCTGACAAACTAAAAGAACAAGGTATGGAAGTAATAATTGATCCTACTGATCTTAATTCAATAGGGTTTTTAGAGGCTATCAAGAACTACAAAACTTATAAAGAGTACTATAATGTAATCAAAGATCTTGCTATAAAAAGAGAACCGGACATATTTTTCTTAACAGACTATTCTGCTTTTAATATGAAGATGGCTAAACTCGGATATAAACTGGATATACCTGTAGTAGATTATTTTCCACCATCAGCCTGGTTATGGGGTGAGTGGAGAGCAAAAAAGATGGCTAAATATAATACTATTATTGCTTCTAATCTGCCTATGGAAAGAGATGTATATATAAAAAACGGAGCAGAAACAGTTTTTGTTGGCCATCCCTTAATTGATGAAATCAAAGTAAAAAAAAGCAAAACGGAGTTAAGGGATTTCTTTGAGATAAAAAAAGGACAAAAAGTAGTTGGTTTATTACCGGGTAGCAGGAAAAGCGAGATTGAGAAACTGTTGCCAGTAATCTTAAAAGCAGCTGAAAATATAAATAAAACCAGAGATAATATAACATTTTTGCTTCCATCTGTAAGTAAAAAGTTTAATAATATAATCGAGAGTATGGCTTATAAACATAAAATAATTCTCAAAATAATTAATAATCATAACCATGAAGTAATAAAATGTTCAGACTTTATTATTACTGCATCAGGGACTGCAACATTAGAAGCTATGATTTTAAGTACACCGATGTTAATAGTATATAAGACCAGTAATATTACATATAGAATTGCTAAATGGCTTGTTTACTACGATCATATGGGGATGCCTAATCTATTGGCAAAAAAAAGAATAGTACCTGAACTAAAACAAAATGAGGTTACTGTAGAAAATATTGTAAAGGAGAGTAACTATATCTTAAATAAGCCATATTTGATTACAGATATAAAGATAAAATTGGTTTCTCTAACTGAAAAACTTGGATCTGGGGGGGCTGTCAAAAAAACAGCAGAATTGATTATGAAAGAAGGAAATATTGATGTACTTAAAAGATAATAGGAAGTTGATTTTTGGTATAATATTACTTATTATTATTTCAACAGGTGTATTTTTTTCTTTAAAAGAATATAATAAACCTTTAAACCAAAATGGTCAAGATAAAACAAATCAAAATAAAATAGAAAATTTTATAAAAAAGGTAGATTTAACTTTATATAATAATAATAGAACTATAAAATGGAACCTAGACACCGAAAAGTTAACCAGTATTAAAGAGGGTAGTATCTATGAAATGGATACAATCAACTTTAGTGCTTTAGAAGCAAAAAATGAGATTTATAGTGGTCAAGGCCAAAGAGCTCAATATAATAATGAAGAAGAAATATTAACTATCATTGATCAAATTGTAATTAAAAAAGTCGAGTTAGAAATTAAGCTCAATAAATTAAAATGGTTTCAAAAGGAAAATAAAATATCTGGCCTTGATGGTGTAAAGTTAAGTTCTCCAAATTTCATTATTAATGCAGATAGTTTAGAATCAGACACCGATTTAAGTAAAATTATCTTTAAAGGCAATGAACTAAGTAAAGCTAGACTTGAATGGAGGTAAGGGCATTATGTATAATAACAAAAAAAGATTAATTATATTATATGTTTTAATTATTGTAATGTTTTTTACTCTGAATATTTCAGCCCAAAAAAATTTAGAAGCTGATCTTTTAATATTTGAACAGGATGATCAGGGATTAGCAGTAGTTCAAGCAAAAGGGAATGCAAAATTACTATATGATGGTGTAAAATTAAGTGGGAATAAAGCTACTTATAATCAAAGTGAAGACCTAATAGTATTTAATGGTAATGTTGTTATGAACTATGGTGATAATAAAATTAGTGGTCAAGAAGTCAATTTTTATATTTCTGATCAGACTGTCCAGATAAATGGAAATGCTTTATTAGAAAGTGAAGATTTCACTTTAAAGAGCAATAAAATAAAGTATAGTTTAAATGAGGATATAGTTATCTGTACTGAAAGTCCAAAAATAAGCAATGAAAATTTGACTGCATCTGCTGATCGAATTGAACTTTATATTGAACAAAAAAGAGCTGTACTTTTAAATAACGTTAATGGTATATATAAAAATAATGAGTTTAGAGCAGATCAAATTGAAATTATAAATAATGGTGAAAAAATGGAAATGAAAGGCAGTGCGCAATTTATCTTTAATGAGGGAGAGTAAAATAATAAGATGACAATACAAGCATCTAAATTAGTAAAAGAATATGGAAAAAGAAGAGTTGTAAATGATGTTGATCTAACCGTTAATAAAGGTGAAATTGTTGGTTTATTAGGCCCTAATGGTGCTGGAAAGACAACTACTTTTTATATGATAGTTGGCTTAATACAACCTAACGCCGGCAAAGTTTTTTTAGATGATCTCAATTTAACACACGAACCGGTCTATAAAAGGGCTGAAAAAGGGATTGGTTATTTAGCTCAAGAACCATCAGTTTTTAGAAAAATGTCTGTTCAGAATAATATAAGGGCTATTTTAGAACTTAAAAACCTGACAAAAAAAGAAATTAATGAAAGAATTGATGAACTGTTAGAGGAGTTTCATCTAAGTAAAATAAGGAACAGCTTAGGTTATCAACTATCTGGTGGTGAGAGGAGACGGGTTGAGATTGCCAGATCTCTTGCGATTGAGCCTTCTTTTATTTTATTAGATGAACCTTTTACTGGTATTGATCCAATTGCAGTTAATGAAATCCAAAAAATTATTCTTTATCTAAAAAATAAGGGTTTAGGTGTTTTAATTACAGATCATAGTGTTAGAGAAACTCTTAAAATTACTGATAGAGCTTATATTATGCATGAAGGAAATATATTGATGTCAGGCAACTCAGAAGAGATAGCTGAAAGTTCATTAGCCAGGAAATTTTATCTTGGAGATGAGTTCGATATATAAGAGGAGGCATTAAATTTGAAGTTATTTTATAAGTATATCTTCAAAGAACTTATAACCCCATTTTTTTTCGGTGTAACTGCATTTTTAACTATCTTTATAGGGACTGATCTACTTTTTGAACTTACAGATTTTTACTCTAAATGGGGAGTAGATACTATAAGATTAGTTCAACTTTTTTTCTTACGCCTTCCAGCTATAATTGTTTTAACTTTTCCAATGGCTGTATTACTTGCTACTATAATGGCCTATGGTAGAATGTCTAATGATAGTGAAATAACTGCCTTTAGAGCAGGTGGTATAAGTGTATACAGGTTAGTAATTCCTGCAATAATATTAGGACTTGTAATGAGTATATTTACAATCGGATTAAATGAGTTTATAGTACCACAAACTAACTATATGTATAATAAAATTGAGTGGGAGTTTAAACACGGTAGACAGCTTCCTAATACACAGTATAACCTCTATTTAACACCGATTAATTCTGAAAGTAATCGACCAGACTATATACTTTATACCCATAAATTTGATGGCGAGACAGGGCTGATGACAGATGTCTATCTCCAGGACTATGATCAACAAGGTAAACCTAACATTTTAATTCAAGCAGCCAGTGCAAAATGGCTTGAAAATGGTTGGCAGTTTTATAATGGAGAGATTTATCACTTAAAAGTTGGAGAAACAGTTCCTGCATTGAGATTTGAGGAATATAAAGCAGCTCAAATTTTTGAAAAACCGGCAGAGATTGCAAGATTAAATAAAACTATCGATGATATGAACTTTGCAGAGTTACAAGAGTATATTACATTATTAGAAAAACAGGGCAGAGACACTTTAGAAGAGAGAGTTAAATTACATCAAAGAATTTCAATACCCTTTGCAAGTTTCATCTTTGCATTACTGGCTGCGCCACTTGGAATTAAACCAGGAAGATCGAGTGGATCAGCGGTTAGCATGGGTTTAAGTATAATTGTAATATTTATCTACTATATCTTGATGACTATCGGTGATGCAATGGGTGGACAAGGTACAGTTCCTGCCTGGTTGGGAGCCTGGTTACAAAATATTGTCTTCATTGTAATAGGTAGTATTCTTTTGTACAGAGTGGCTAAATAATTTAGGAGTGTTAAACTATGAGTGGTATAAATATAATGATAATAGTTTTAATATTCAGTGGTATAATAGCCTATATTGGTGATAGAATAGGAATGAAGGCCGGCAAGAAAAAGGTTTCTCTGTTTGGTCTTAGACCACGTTATTCTTCAATGATAATAACTATTTTAACAGGGGTTATAATTGCTCTCTTAACAATTTCTATTTTACTTTTTGTTTATACTAATTTAAGACAGGCTTTATTTAATATAAATGATGTTTTAGATAGATTAACAAACTTAAATGAAAGACTTGCTGAAAAAGATGCTGAACTAAGTGATATGAAAAAAGAAATTGATGAAAAAGCTATAGACTTACAAGATATACAAAAACAGCGGGATAAGCTTAATACTCAACTAAAGGAGACTCAAAAAGAATACCAAGAGACTGAACAGAAACTTCAAGAGGCTAATCAAGAAATAAGTAGTCTTGAAGAAAGCAAAAGTCAATTAGAAAAAAACATAGCATTACTAAAAGAAGAAAGAAACAAACTTGAAAATCAGGTAGATGAACTTAACCAGAGAATAAGTTCTTTAACTAAGGACTATGAAGAAGCGAAAGAATTAGCTACACAGTATAGAACTGGGATGGTTTATTATATGGGTAAAAATATTGTCTATCAAAAAGGTGATATTGTCTATTCAACAGTTTTAACTGCTGGTAAATCACAGGATGAAATAATCGATGATATTAATGAGTTTTTAAAAGAGGCTAATGAAGTTGCAAAAAATAGGAATATAAAAGTAAATGAAGAGTCAGGTCAGGCAATAAGACTGCAGTATGAAGATATATCGAATGTAGCCAAGATTTTATACAATATGGAAGAGGATCAGAAAGTAATAGTTAGTCTGGTGGCCAGTTTTAATGTTCCTGAGGATGATTGGTTATCGGTTAACTTCTTACTCAATAAAGATTTTATTGTCTTTAATAAAGGAGAAGTTATTGCAAGTAAGGTAATAAATGCAAGTAACTCTACTTCGGATATTGAAACCAAGTTAGAAGAACTGCTCAATATCTTAAATGGTAAGGCTATTCAACAAGGACTATTACCTGATTCAGAAGGACAGGTTGGTAGTTTAGATTTTACCCAGTTTTATAACTTATTGAATGATATAAAATCAAAACAGGGTGAAGTAGAGGTTGAAGTAATTGCAAATGAGGATATCTGGAGAGAAGATAGGTTGAGTACAAATATTAAATTTGAAATAAGTGATCCTTCTAAAGGGGACATAAATAATGATAATGGGGATTGATCCGGGACGTAATAAGGTTGGGCTGGCAATTTTAATAAATGAGGATGAAGTTATATATAAAGATATTATTAAGACATCAAACTTAAGTGATGTACTTGCTAATCTAATCAAAGAGTATCAAATTAGTAAATATATTGTTGGTGATGGAACTTATTCAGATAAGATATATAATATTTTAGATATCTTAGTTGATCGGAAAAAAATTATATTTATTGATGAAGAAAACACAACTTATTTAGCAGAAGAAAAATACCGTAATGAAAATCCTCCCTTTGGTTTGAAATGGCTTAATAAGGTAGTTAAGTTCAAACCTAAGAAGGCAGTAGATGATTATGTTGCAGTTATTTTAGTTGAAAAATATTTTAAAGGACATTCTCAGAAAAATTAACTTGAAAAATAATTGATTCACTGATATAATTAAGTACAAATGCTGGGTAAATAGGCTTTGTTTTAAAAAATATAGACTATTTTGCAGGAATATTTTGCTCAGTATTGAATATTAAAAAGTGATAGATTAATTTTGTCAAAAGTCTTATTATCTCCGGCTTAAACTGCGGGAGAAAGGAGGTACCCCCGAGCACCGTGCGGCCCTAAAGAGATAATGAGGTTCTAACAAAAGTTCATTGACAACTAAAGATAAGATTTATGAGGAAACAAGGAGACTCATAGTTCGAGTCCTTAATGGATTGTCAATGAATAATAGAACTAAAACAATCCTAAGGGGGAATTATAAACATGAGAAAATTTACAGTAGTAATTGCTTTACTTTTAGTAGTTGCATTAGCAACTCCAGCCCTAGGCGCATCTTTCCCAGATGTACCAGCAACACATTGGGCTTATCAAGCAGTAAACAAACTAGTTGCTGCTGGTGTAGTTGAAGGCTACCCAGATGGCACATACAAGGGACAAAGAAACTTAACAAGATATGAAATGGCTATGATCGTTAGTCGTGCACTTGATAATATTGCTGAACAGCGCAAAGCAATGTTAGCAGAAATTAAAGCTTCACAACCAGAAGTTAAAGAGACAAAAGCTGGTTTAACAACTGAGCAAGCTCAAGATGTTACAGCTATTGTTAAAGCTTTAATGCAAAAGAATATGCCTGAAGTACCTGAATTACCAGAAGGTTTAACAGATCAACAGGTAGACGAAGTAGCTAACTTGGTAGAAGCTCTAACCTTTGAGTATCAAGCAGAACTTAAAGTATTAGGTTCTGACATTGATCAGTTAAATATGGACTTAGCAAAAGTTAAAGCTAGAGTAGCAGCATTAGAAAATGCTGAACCTACCGTAGCATTTAGTGGACTATTTAGTGTTGATTTCAGTAACACTAATGTAGATGGAACTGGAATCGTTCCTGCTGATGAAGCAGACGCTGAAGCTGTTTTTGGTCCATATACAGCTACAGAATACTTCTTTGTTGATCCTTATTCAACAGCAAGTGGAAGTTATGTTGAACAACTTGATTCTGATACTGATAATGAATTTGATAGTACTCATAGTACTCCAGATTTCCGTATGACAGATGGAGAAGACTACTATACAGATGATCTAACAGATGATCTAAGTTTTGAGAATTCTTTAGATTTAAATATCGCTGTTAAAAAAGGTCCTTTAACTGCTGATCTAGACTTAACAGCTAGTACCAATGAATTTGGTGGAACCGACTCAAACGGTTTTACACTAGATGCTCTTTCTGGTACTATTGTAGCTCCTGACTTTACAGCAACTGTTGGTGATGAGCAAGAAGTTACCTTTACAGACTATCTATTTGATGGTGCTGCAGTTGATGGTGTAGTAGCTAACACTGATAACCATACATTCTTTGTCAGTAGAACTGTTGAAGAAGAAGATTTAGTTTATACTGGCGTTGTATATGGGGATTCAGATGATTATACTGCTACAGATAAAACTTATACACGTGCAGGTGCGAAAATGGGCTTTAACCTAATGCTTCCTGTTAACGTATATGTTGGTTATGAATTTAATGAAACTGATGATGCTGTTCTTGCTGTAATGGGTATGGATACTTCAATGGATCTAGCAGGTCTTACTGTAACTGCAGATGTAGCATCTTCTTTTTACAATGGTGTTACAGACTATCTATTTAGATTAGGTGCAACCGGTGACATGGGTCCATTAAGTGTAGCTGCTAACTTCGTTAGAGAAGATGGATTTACACCTATTGTTGGTGCAGCTCCTGCTTCTGGTTATGATGTAGAAGTTTCAGGAAGCCTTGCAATGGTTAATGGTTCAGTATATTATGGAGACTATGGAACTTCTGAACTTACTTTAAAAGCAGAAGTACCAGCAGGTAATCTATCCTTTGCAAATGTTAATCTTGATGGAAGTTACAGATATACTATTATGGGAGATGACGGATTTAAAGAAGAACGTTATATAAATGCTAGTACTTCATTAGCTGGATTTAATCTTGGTTATGGATATGAATATGTTGCAGATAACGAAATCTTTGATCCAGAAGAAGATAGAGTTGATGATGGTCAACCATCTGCATTAGAAGAATCAGACGCAGATGCAAATACTCACACATTGACCGCTGGTTACAGCCTATTTAATGAGATGGTATCACTTGGATTTACTTCTGAATTTGATAAAGCAATGAGTAATGACGCAACTGATATTATCTGGGCTGGTAGCTTCACAAATACTAATACATTTACTGCAGACTATGCAAATGGTCCAATCACTGCAGGTCTAGAGTATGTATTAAGTGGAGACACAACCTTAACAGGTAGATATACTGCAAAACTATTTGAAGCTGGCTTTGAGAAAGTTCTAAGTGGAGACTTAGTAGTTGACGCTTCAGTTACTTCTCCAACATACACTCTTATGGGTGTAGATGTATCAGCAGAAGCTATGTATATGCGTAATATCGATGCTGCAACCCAAGACATGGGTGTTAAAGCTATGTTAGCTAAGGACGTAAATAACAGACTATCCTTAACAGGTAGTATGGAATATGCTAACAAAGAAATCGATGTAGACTATGCTGGTGTTAAGATTGCTGGTAAAGCTGGATTAGAATATTCTGTTACTGAAGATGTTTCAGCAACAGCTGGTTATGAATATCTAAACTGGACTGGCGATACTCAAGGCGACTATGTTGCACAAAAAGCTACAATGGGTGTTGACGTAGCGTTTTAATTAAAGCTTAAATCCAATTAAGATATATAAACAGAAAGCCCGGGGCTAATTCCCGGGCTTTTTTCTTACATATAATAGATAAATTGGGTTATATCTGTTATAATATAGTTAAGTAAATAAAGGGATAGTTTTTTAAATCTTGAATTTATTATTAGGAATGTGAAA
Organism: Halanaerobiales bacterium; assembly: GCA_021736965.1. GTDB lineage: Bacteria > Bacillota > Halanaerobiia > Halanaerobiales > M55B127 > M55B127. The sequence goes on from JAIPEV010000034.1 coordinate 12,118, forward strand.
TAATTTTTTTATTAAAAGAAAGGGGGGCGTAGAAAATGAAAAAAATAATATTTTTTATGATTATCTCATTGATAATAGTATTATTTTCATCTACAGTTATCTTTGCTCAAAATGAAGAACCAATAGACTGGTTGGAAACTTTATTTTATACTGCCAACTATAATTCTTTTGTTTTAGATAACTATATTCTACGTCTACCTGAAATAAATAATAATGGTGAGATTAGAAACTTTTCACCAGAGAACCAAAAACAGTTAGAAAATTTAGCACAGTTATATAAAAGTAATGATATTGAACAGTATAATTGGGTTTTAGATCAGGAGTTTAACAATCAAAATGGCGAAAAAAATAGTTCCATGTTGATTAATCCCTTTCCCAATGTTAATTTAAAAATTGATTATAAGGATAATCAAGATGATCAAGAGGTTGAGTCGAAAACAAACTTTGGAATAAGTTATCAAACTTCAGATAAGGTTACTATCTTTGCTGATTATATTTATGATAACTTATTATTTGAACAAAGTGGAGTTTCAACTGTATTTGGTCTAGAATATAATAATTCAGACTCTAAAATATTAGCTCAATACCGAATAGATGATGTTCAAGATAGTCAGGGTAGTTCAACAGGGGTTACCTATCAGTACTCTGATACAGCCAGTTTTAGTGCTAGTTATGCGACTAACTACAAGTTACTAGATCTGCAATCAGTTGAAAATACTTTAAAAAAAGAAAACACCTGGGACTTTGGACTTGATTTTAATTTAAATGAAATATCAAGTGTATCTGTAGGTTTTCAATTAACAGACTATAATAATTCAGATACCGACCAAGAAGAGGAAAAAAAAGAATCTAACATTGAAGCAAGTTTTCAGATTAAGTTCTAAATTCTGGGAGGCTAACTTTATGCTATC
>JAIPEV010000035.1 GCA_021736965.1 Halanaerobiales bacterium
TTAACTAATAACATACCAAAGGCAATCGGTACTAAAAGCAAAGGTTCATATTTTTTTACAATACCAAGATATAATAATACTAAAGATACTACAATCATTATTAAATGTGGTAGATCCATAGCCATTATTCCGGTTCCCTTAAAAAACTCTATAAAAACCTGTACCAATTTACTTACCTCCTATCATAATATAACTTATTCTATAACTACTAATATCTTTCCCGCTTCAACTTTCTGGTCTTTAGATACATTTACTTCTTTAACTATACCTGTTAATGGTGCATATACTTCATTTTCCATCTTCATAGCTTCTAATATTAATAACAAATCACCACTACTTACTTTATCTCCCTGACTAACTTTAACATCTAGTATTGTTCCAGTCATTGGTGATTCAACTGTTCCTCCACCAGTACTCACATTAGGAGAAGGCTTCTTTTTAGCCTTAGGTTTTGGTTTTGAAACAGTAGATGAACTACTAGTTGTTTTTGGTGTTGAATTTGTTTTTATTTGACTTGCTGTATTACTTTGTCCATCAGTAGAAACCTCTTCAACTTCAACTTCATATAATTCATCATTAACTTTTACTTTGAATTTTCTGCTCATAATAACTCTCCTTTATTATTTTCTGTAATTTTGCCTCCACGGGCAACTTTACCCCAGATCGGTACATCATCATTAACTCTTTTGATCTGTTTTATTTTATACTTATCCTTTTTAGAAAAAGAATCTATACTATTTATTGCAGCTATAATTGCTGCAACTTTTTCTTTTTTCTTATCATCATTTAACTTAATATCAGGTGCAGATTTAACCATTTTTTTGCCATCTTCTTTAAAAATCATCTTTTCAGAGTAAAATAACTTTTTTAAGATATTTAAGACTAACAACAATAAAAATAGTATCATAAAAACTATAACCATACCTAATATGGCAACCATAAGTCCTGATATTAGTTTTTCACTAATAGTCATTGATTGGACTAAAGATGGATCTTTTAATAACTCTAGAGGATTCACATTTATGCCTCCTTTTTGTTTTTTATAAAGGAATATTACCGTGTTTCTTATTAGGTTTACTTTCTCTTTTGCCAATTATTGACTCAAGTGCCATAATCAATCTTGGTCTTGTGTCACATGGATCTATAACATCATCTACATAACCCTCTGCTGCTGCTCGATAAGGATTAGCAAAATTGTCTTTATATTCTTCTATTTTTTCTTGTCTCATTTTATCAGGATCTTCAGCTCCTTTAATCTCTCTTCTAAAGATTATATTTGCTGCACCTTCAGGACCCATTACAGCTATTTCAGCATTTGGCCATGCAAAGACATAGTCAGCTCCTAGATGTGAACTATTCATTGCAATATATGCTCCACCATATGCCTTTCTTAAAATCACATTTAACTTAGGAACTGTAGCTTCTGAGAAAGCATAAAGCAATTTAGCCCCGTGTCTAATAACCCCACCATATTCCTGATCTACACCTGGTAAATAACCTGGAACATCTGTAAATGTTAAAATTGGAATATTAAATGAGTCACAAAATCTAATAAATCTAGCTGCTTTATCAGAAGAATCTATATCTAATGTACCAGCCTTAAAAGAGGGCTGGTTTGCTATTATACCAACTGAACGACCATTTAATCTTGCAAAGCCTATTACAATATTTTTTGCAAAATACTTATGGACTTCAAAGAAATCCTTATCATCAACTACTAACTCAATTACATCTCTTATATCATAGGCTTTATTAGGATTGATTGGAACTACATCTTTTAGTTTTTCTTCTATTCTCTCTGGTGAATCATCTGTTTTTTTAACTGGAGCTCCTTCTAAATTGTTATTTGGAATAAAAGAGATTAATCTTTTAATTTGAGCAAAACTATCTTCTTCATTTTCTGCCAAGAAATGTGCAACACCACTAACTTGGTTATGAGTACTACCTCCACCAAGTTCTTCTGCACTAACTTCTTCTCCGGTAACAGATTTTACAACTTGTGGACCGGTTATAAACATTTTGGAAGTATGATCAACCATAAATACAAAATCTGTAATCGCAGGAGAATATACTGCTCCACCAGCACATGGACCTAAGATAGCTGAAATCTGGGGAACTACACCTGAATTTTCAGTATTTCTTCTAAATATTTCTCCATATCCTTTAAGAGAATGAACTCCTTCTTGAATTCTTGCTCCACCAGAATCAAGTAATGAAACAAAGGGAGCCCCTGCTTTTTTAGCCAGGTCCATAACTCTAGAGATCTTTTTAGCATGCATCTCACCTAAAGATCCACCCATTGTAGTAAAGTCTTGAGCATAAACATAAACAGTTCTTCCATCAATTGTGCCTAAACCAGTAATAACTCCATCTGCAGGAATTTCTTTATCTTCCATACCTAAATCTTGTGAGTGGTGTTCAACAAACATTCCAATTTCTTGAAAACTACCTTGGTCAAAAAGTTTTTCAATTCTTTCTCTTGCAGTTAACTTGCCTTTTTGATGTTGTTTTTCAATTCTTTTAGGTCCACCACCCAATGATATCTTTTTCTTTTTTTCTTCTAATTCTTTAATTAAATCTTCCAACTGCTTCCCTCCCTTAATAAATTTATCTATAATTTATTTTATTTCCACTGTTATTTATTCAATAATTCAATATTATATACCTTTGTAATCTTTTTACAATATTTTTGGCATCTCATTGTATGTTTACATAGTTAAAGCAAAATATATACCTGCCAGTAGATCTAAACCTGAACTACTTCCAGTCTCAATTAATTCTTTTAAACTTCTCATATATATCTGTTCATTATTAGAAATATTTTTGTAAAAGTTATATAATTTTTCATTATATCTACGTTGAAGAGCGGCTTTAATCTGTAATCCACTTAATATATTTGTAAGATTAAATATATCAGCACTTAAAAGGCATTTTTTTATATTATATTTATCTTTTATCTTAAAAGATTCGATTGCAGATAAATAACCAATAAGAAAGTCATCTCCTGTTGGAGTAAGTCCTATACCCAGCCCAATTAATGGTTTTACAGATGAGTTCGAAAAAACTATATTACTTAATAACTGATAAAAATATTTTTGTAAGGGTGTTAAATCAAAACTTTTATTATTTTTTATAATTTCTTGATAATTTAAGATAGTTTTATTTAAGCTACTTTTATTATCTATTTCTTTAATTACTTTCTCAGTTAAATAGATAACTTTATTTATATTATCTTTGTGATTGATACAGATCTTACCTTCATAGTACTTTTTACGTTCAAGTTTTATGTTAAATGAACCTGATTTGATTTTTTTATTAGATAGAAAAAAAGAACTTTTTTTATTTATGGTTTTTTTTATTAAAGAAAAGTATTTATTACTAATCTTTAAGTGGTATGGAGTTAATCCAATTAAGTTATCAGTTACTGCATAACCACTCTCATTACTAGTTCTTACATTAATAACATGATCAAAAACACTTATTACAGTCCCTTGCATATTATAATTTTCTCTAACCAGATCACCTTCAACAATGTTAATCATTTTCAGCACCGATTACATCTGTAAAGTTAAGCATCTTAAGTGCAATCTCTAAATTTAACTTATCATCAGGATTGTCTAGGGATAAACCAGTAATTTTTTCAATTCTAGTTAAACGATAATGAACTGTATTGTAATGTATGTAGATCTTTTTAGCTACATTAGTTAAGTTGCCATTCTCCTCAAAAAAGGCCTTTAAAGTCTTTAACAACTCAGTATTGTGAGCTTTATCATACTTTAATAATGGAATAATTGTATTTTCTAAAAAGTTATTTTTTTCATCACTATCTATCTTATATAACAGTTTATATACTCCTAAATTTTCAAAGAAAAATATTTGTTCACTTTTATTTAACTTCTTAGCTACATTAATTGTTCTCTTGGCCTGAGAATAACTTTCATGTAGATTAATTATATCTTCTTGATAATTACCAATCCCAACAGTAACCAGATCTCGATCATTTTGATCAATAACATTCAATATTTTTTTTGAAAAATCTATTATTTCATTTTTATCTTCATATTCTGGATAAAGGGCAATTAAATATGTACCTAAGTCTCCCATTATGATCTCTTGATTAATAACTCTTTGTGCGGATTCTAAATAAGTTTTTTGAATGTTTTCATTTAGTAATCCTTTATCTTTAAACTGTTTTGAGATAAGTTCTTTAAGTTCAAAAACAAGAACGGAAAACCCATTATTTAAATCCATTCCCATATTTTTACTACGATTTATAATAGTCTGTTTATTATTAAGTTTCCCTTTTAAAATGTCGTATATTAGTTCATTTTTGTACTTTAATTCAACATTACTAACTGATCTCTTATTTAAAATATCTAAGGCAGCAATTGTACTAGCCCATTTTAAAGTAGAAAGATCTAGTTTATTTATTTTATTATCAAACTCCCAGGCAAAAAGAAAACCAAAATGACTATTGGGAGTAATTATAGGTATCTTAATTAAATTTACCTCTTTATTATTGATAAAAATTCTTTTTTTCTTACATCTATATCCATATATCTCTTCTTCTGTCTCTTTTTCACCATTTAAAGCAACAGAATCAAGTAAGTCTTTTTTTGATATTTCTTGCTTAAATTGATCTGGAATTGAAAAAGACATCAAGGCAAAATTAGAGTCTGTAATTAATACAGGATTTTTTATCATGTCAACCAGTACAGTTGAAAGTCGTTCAAGTCCATTTTCATAAAGCACAGTATTAGTTAAAACTTCGTGAATATTTAATGTTTTTTCTAAAAATTTTGTTTGAACATTAAGTATCTCACTTAAAATTGGATTAATAAATTCTGAAAAAGAAAAGTTATAGGGGACCTTAAGTAAAGGAAAATTATATTTTTCAGCCTGTTCAATCATAAAATCAGGAATCTCATTAATATATCTCCCAGGTTTTATTCCCAAACCTGCTAACTCCTTATTTGCCAACTCCGGTACTAACTTTTTTAATGCTTTTTGATCATCTTTAATCGAATATAGGGTTGTAAAGAGAAGTTCTCCTTCATTAACCCAGTCCACAATATCAGGAACTTCCATAATATTAACCTTTGTTATATGTCGATCAATGCCCTTTTTACCAGCTAATATCTCAACTTCCTCCATCTTTTCTAAATTTAAAGCATCCTTAATTGTAATGCCAATTAGCTCTTTCATTAATTTCACCATCCTGAGATTATTTATTTGTAAATATTACATACAATATTATAACATAGATCAATTTAATATGGAAGAAATCACAATAATTTTTTATTATTTTTTATATTTTTGTGAGATATATATAAAAAAAGACAACCATTACGGTTGCCTTTTTTGTTAAGATTTAAACGTGTTTTTAATTATTTAATATAAATATAAGTATTTTATATTACTAAGCTGATGCAAATTCTTCTTCTCCACCTGGTAGAACTATATTTAAAATAACACCAGATAAAGCACCTAATGCAAGACTTGAAAATTCGATATTACCAATCTTAAGTACTGCTCCACCAAGAGCTAATACTAAGATTGTAGCACCGACAACAAGGTTTCTTGAAATTTTCAAATCTGTTTGGCTTTCTACCAATGTTCTAATACCTACAGTAGCAATCATACCATATAGTAGGAATGAAACCCGACCGATAACTGCTGTTGGAATAGTTTCAATTAGTCCGCCAAACTTAGGAATAACTGCCATTGCAATTGCAAATGTAGCAGCAATTCTCATTACTTTTGAGTCATAAACTTTAGTTATTGCTAATACACCAGTGTTTTCTCCATATGTTGTATTTGGAGGTCCACCAAATACACCAGCTAAAGCTGTTGCAAGTCCATCACCAAGCATTGTTCTATGAATACCAGGATCAGTAACTAACTCTCTACCTTTACCAATAGTTTCACTGATAGCTAAAATATCTCCAACGTGCTCAACCATAGAAACAACTGCCACTGGAGCTATTATAGTTATTGCCCTCATACTGAACTGAGGAACTGTAAATTCAGGAAGACCTATCCATGCATTATTAATTACTGGGCTAAAGTCTACCAAACCAGCAATAATTGCAACTATATACCCTGTTTCCAAACCAACAATAATAGGAACGATCTTCAAAAATCCTTTAGCATATATAGCTGCTACAACAGCACCTAATAGTGAAGCGATAGCTACAACAACATTTGTTGTACTTCCAGTAGACATATCTATAGCTACAGGAGCTAAGATAAGACCAATAGAAATAATAACTGGGCCAGTTACGATAGGTGGGAAGATCTTTTTAATTAAACTTGGTCCTACTTTGTAAATAATAAATGCTACAATTGCATAAATAATACCAGCTGCGATAATACCACCCTGTGCTGCAGGGATTCCACCATGTTGTTCAATAACTAATGTTATAGGAGCGATAAATGCAAATGATGATCCTAAATAAGCTGGTACTTTCTTTTTAGTAATGAAATGAAATAACCAAGTACCAACACCTGCAGTAAATAAAGCTACTGAAACATGAAGGCCTGTTAAAATAGGAACTAATATTGTAGCTCCAAACATTGCTAATGCATGCTGTAGACCAAGGAAAATCCCTTGAGCCATTGGAAGCTTATCTACATCTCTTACAGCTTTGTCGTTATTAATTTTATCATTTTGAGACGCCATTATTTATTCCTCCTTTAAAAAAATGATCTTACATTGAAATTTAACAATTTATTTTCTTTATTTCACCCCCTATTTAAAGTTTAAAATTAAAAATATGGGAATTATTTCAAAAATTGCCCCTATATATTAATTCTCAATAGCTTATGGTTATTCCTTTTGTAATAATTTACAATTTTATATAAGTTTTTTCGTTATTATATCTAATGTTTTAACTACTAATATCTAATATAATGAATATGGTTTAAGCTTAATCATCAAAAAGGGGGATATTTATTTTGGAAACAATTAAATTATTAAAGACCAGAAGATCTATTAGAAAATTTGAACAAAAAAAGGTTGAAAAAGATAAGTTAGAAAAAATTGTAGAAACTGCTCGATATGCACCTACTGCCAATAATGTTCAACCCTGGCATCTTGTAGTTATTACTGAAGAAAATAAGATACAAAAACTTGAAGAATATATAGATCAGGATAAAAAATTTCCTGCCTGTATAGCAGTATTTTCTGATGATGTAGACCATCATCTTGAAGATGGTTCAAATGTTAGTACATACATATTACTAACAGCAAAAGAATTAGGACTTGGAAGTTGTTGGATAGGTAGTTATGGAAAACCTTATACTTCAAAAGTCGGTAAACTTTTAGATATGCCAGAAAAATATAAACTTATTTCGATAATTACTGTTGGTTATCCTGCTGAGAATCCTCATCCTGAAAAAAAGGAACTAGATGAAGTAATCCATTGGGAGACTTATTAATAATAACCAAATAAAAGGTTAAAAAGGTACGGATTAAATACCGTACCCTTTTATTTTTTATTCTACTTTTCTTAAAACAAGACAGGCATTCTGTCCTCCAAAACCAAATGAATTTGTCAAAACAGATTTTAAATCTTTAACCTCTCTTGCTTTATTTGCTACATAGTCAAGATCACATTCAGGATCTTTGTTCTCATAGTTGATGGTTGGTGGTAATATATTATCTCTAATTGCTAAAGCGGATACAATCGTTTCAATCCCACCTGCAGCACCTAATAAATGACCTGTCATTGATTTTGTAGAGCTTACAGCTAATTTATATGCATGTTCTGAAAAAAGGTTTTTAATTGCCTTTGTCTCCAACTTATCATTTAAAGGTGTAGAAGTACCATGGGCATTAATATAGTCTATATCTTTTAGCTCAATTTTTGCTTTGTCAATAGCCATTTTCATTGCCGTTAAGGCACCTTCTCCATCAGGAGCAGGCTGTGTCATATGATAGGCATCTGCAGACATTCCATAACCACTTACTTCTGCAATAATATTTGCACCTCTGCTTTTTGCAAATTGATATTCCTCTAATATTAAAACACCACTACCCTCACCTATTACAAAACCATCTCTTGTTTTATCAAATGGTCTACTAGCCTTTTGAGGTTTATTGTTCCTTGTAGATAATGCTTTCATATTACCGAAACCAGCCAAAGCTGACGGTGTTATAGCAGCCTCAGAGCCACCAGCTATCATTACTTTGGCATCTCCTCTTTTGATTATTTCCATAGCTTCTCCAATTGAATGAGAACCCGAGGCACAAGCAGTTACCTCGTTACTATTTGGACCTTTTGCATTTGTATATATAGCAACCTGACCAGCAGCCATATTAGAAATCATCATTGGAATAAAAAACGGACTTACTCTTTTTGGACCTCTTTTAACAAGTCTCTCTATTTGATTTTCCAATACTTCAATACCGCCAATCCCAGAACCAATTAACACACCTACATCATTTGCTATATCATCAGTAACTTCTAAACCTGCGTCTTCAATAGCTTTAACTGCTGCATAAACTGCATACTGAGTAAACATAGCCATTCTTTTTGCATCTTTTTTATCTATATATTTGTCTGAATCAAAATCTTTAATTTCAGCACCAATTTGGCTACTATACTCTTTAATATCAAAACTTTCTATTTTTGAAATTCCAGACTTTCCATCTATAATATTTTCCCAGAACTCTTCTTTATCCATTCCTAATGCGGATACAACTCCAAGCCCTGTAATTACAACTCTATTATTCATTATTAGAATACCTCCTAATTTATATTTTATTAACTGTCTTTTTTAAGCTAACTTCATCTTCTAAATTGTATGTTTTTATTGATCGATCTATTCTTCTCATCAGAGTTTTTAATACCCGACCTGGACCAATTTCTACAGCCTTTTCAATTCCCTTAATACCAGCTAATTCCATGCTCTCAACCCATCTAACGGGATTAGTTAACTGTTCTTTTAAGGCATTAACTATCTCGCTCTTTGTATTTACAAAATCCGCAGTACTGTTAGCAATAATAGGAATTTGAGGATTTTTAAAATCTAAACTATTTATATATTCTGCCAATTTTTTCTTGGCAGGTTCCATTAGTTTGGAATGAAAAGCTGAACTAACCTTTAGTTCAACTACCTTTTTAGCCCCACTTTGATCGGCTAACTTAATGGCTTGATTAATTGCCTTATCTTCACCTGATATTACAATCTGTAAAGGAGAATTAATATTTGCTATTTGACAAACTCCCTTAACCTTACTACAAATCTCTTCAATTTTCTTTTTATCTAAAGCAATAATTGCTGCCATTTTCCCCTTAGAACCTTCAGATACTGCTTTAGACATCAACTCTCCTCTTTTTCTAACCAGTTTTAAACCTGTCTCAAAGTCATATACTTCTGCTGCATATAAAGCTGAATATTCTCCTAGACTATGTCCTGCAACAACCCCTGGAACTATATCTTTACTTTTTAATAATTGATAACCGATTACACTTACTGTAAAAATAGCTGGTTGTGTATTTTGAGTTTCTTTTAACTTAGTTTCAGGTCCGTTAAAACATATTTCTTTTAGATCAATATCTAATATTTTATTTGCTCTATTAAAATAATCTTTAGCTATATCATATTTTTCGTAAAAATTATTTCCCATTCCAACATACTGTGAACCCTGTCCTGGAAAGATAAAAGCTAGATTATTATTCATCTTTACTCACTCCATTGTCTAAATATTTTCGTTCCATTCTAAAACAGTTGCTGCCCAGGTTAAACCTGCTCCAAAGGCAACCATTAATAGCTTATCTCCATCTTTAATTTTACCTTTATCTTTTGCCTCTGCTAAGGCAATTGCTACTGAAGCACTTGATGTATTACCAACCTCAGGAAGGTTAACATATACCTGATTTTTGTCTAATTTGAGGCGGCGACGTGCTGATTTAATAATTCTTGTATTTGCCTGATGAGGAATCAAAAGATCAATATCATCAATCTTTAGATCTGCCTTTTTAAGGACATCTTTAGAAGCAGTTTTCATTTTTTTAACAGCAAACTTAAAGACTGGATTACCTTCCATTCTGATATAGTGCATTTTATTTTTTACAGTTTCAAGGGTTGCTGGGTTTAAAGAACCTCCTGCTTCAAGATAAAGTGCATCAGCACCACTCCCATCAGAACCTAAATCAAAGGATAAAAATCCACCTTTATCTGTAGGTTGTAACACAGCAGCTCCTGCTCCATCACCAAATAGTACACAGGTATTTCTATCTTCCCAATCTGTTATTTTTGATAGAGTTTCAGCTCCAATCACTAAAATATTTTCATAAAGTCCACTCTCTATAAATTGAGCTCCTACACTTAAACCATATACAAAACCAGAACAACCTGCCTCTAAATCAAAAGCAGCTGCTTTATTTGCACCAAGTTTATCTTGAACAATACAGGCAGTTGCTGGGAATACCATATCAGGTGTAACTGTAGATACTATTATTAGATCTAAGTTTTCTGCTTTTAAATTAGTTTTATCTAAGGCCTGCTTAGCAGCCTTTATTGCAAGATCAGAAGTAGTTGTATCATCGTCGACTATCCTTCTTTTTTTAATTCCAGTTCTTTTAGTTATCCATTGGTCTGTCGTATCAACAATTTTTTCAAGATCTTTATTTGTCATAACATTTGGAGGTAAATACTTACCCCATCCTGTTATAGTTGCTTTTTTCATATATATCCACCTTTCATATTTTACAGTTTTAATATTATATCTAATCTAAATTCTCATCTAATATAGATCCACCTCCTCAAAACTACCCATCAAAGATTATATCTAAAAAAGGAAAAATTATTCTCCCTTTATATATGCACAGTTATTATCAATAATTTCAATTGTTTTACTCACAATATTTTTAATAATTTTATCAACAGGAATGATTTGATCTATCATTCCAGATATTTGTCCTGCCATAACACTTCCATTATCTATATTTCCTTCAACCACTGCCTCTCTTAACTTGCCAGATCCCTTTTCTTCTATTATCTCTTTTTTTACGCCTTTTTGCTCTAACTTATCAATTTCTCTTGATAATCTATTTTTAAGATTTCTAACTGGATGTCCGGTAGTTCTTCCCGTAACAACAGCATCTCTATCCTTTGCATTTAAAATAGCTTTTTTATAATTAGGATGAGCAGTACATTCTGTTGAACAGACAAACCTTGTTCCCATCTGAATGCCCTCTGCTCCTAAATTCAAGGCGGCAGCAAGACCTCTACCATCAGCAATTCCACCTGCTGCAATTATTGGTATATCTAATTGATCAGCCAACTGTGGTATAAGAGTCATTGTTGTTAGTTCACCAACATGTCCTCCTGCTTCATTACCTTCAGCAATTACTGCATCGATATCGAGTCTTTGTAATCTTTTGGCAAGTATAACAGATGAAACAACTGGCACAACTTTCATTCCATTTTCTTTAAACCTATCAATATACTTACCTGGATTACCTGCACCTGTAGTTACTATTGGTACTTTTTCTTCAATAACTAACTTTACTATATCATCAACAAATGGTGATAATAACATAATATTTACTGCAAAGTTTTTATCGGTCTTCTGTTTTATTTTACGGATCTCTTCTCTTATCACATCTTGAGGAGCATTACCTGCACCAATTATTCCAAGTCCACCTGAACTACTGACAGCAGCAGCTAATTCTCCTGTAGCTGCCCAGGCCATTCCCCCCTGAAGAATTGGATACTTTATTTCAAATAGTCTGTTTATTCTTGTTTCCAATAACATCTAAGATCCACTCCTAAATTTTTAATTAGTATTCATGTTATTTTTTATTATCTCTACAACATTATTAACTAGTCCATCTCTTGTAACTTTAATAGCATTAAAAATAGCCTGAAAATCTGAGCTTCCATGACTAATAATTACTAAATTTTTGAGTCCTAATAGAGGAGCTCCACCATACTGCCTATAATCAACTTTATTTTTCATTGTTTTAAGCTGATCTTTAATTAATAATGCTCCAATTTTTGTCTTCAAATCCTTTGATAAAGTCTCTTTTAATAAATCAAATATATAAGTAGCAACTCCTTCGGTAGTCTTAAGTACAATATTACCGACAAAGCCATCAGAAACTACAACATCACAGTTGCCATTAAAAATATCTCTACCCTCTATGTTTCCAATAAAATTATTTATCCTATTATCTTCTTTTATCAAATGATAACTTTGACTATTAAGCTTATTTCCTTTTTCTTTTTCTTGACCTATACTTAACAAACCAACTCTTGGATTGCTAATATTTAAAACCTGTTCTGCATATATTTTACCCATGACTGCAAACTGAATTAAATGTTCAGGTTTAGAGTCTACGTTCGCTCCTGCATCAAGTACAACTGTTTTACCTAACTTAGAAGGAAAAACAGTAGCAATCGGTGGTCTTTTTACACCAGGCACACGGCCAATATTAAAAATCCCACCAGCCATAACTGCACCAGTGTTTCCAGCTGATATCAAAGCATCAGCTTTTTTCTCCTTAACCAAATTTGTTCCTACAATTAAAGATGAATCTTTTTTTACACGTAAGATCTTGGCTGGTTTATCAGACATAGTTATTATCTGTGATGTATTATGTATTTCAATTTGATCTCTGTTATAACGGTAGTTAGCAAGCAAGGCTCTTATTTTCTTTTCCTTGCCCGTTAATATACATCTTATATCATCAAAACGGTTTACTGCCTCTATGACACCTTTAACAATCTC
>JAIPEV010000036.1 GCA_021736965.1 Halanaerobiales bacterium
TATTAATTAGAATTATACTATTGAAATGTATAATTGGCTATCTTAAGAGGGTTGATGGCACAACCTAAAATCGAAGTCATATTGGACTACTAAAAACAGACTGTCCTTTAATCATTCGATAACCTCGTGGCGGCCTCGATGGCCTAATACCGAAATTATCATTGCGTAGTACAAAGAAAAGTTTCGGTGCAAGTTTCTTTTAGAAATCTTCGTTCCTGATCTTTTTTAGAATAGGCGGGGAGGATGTCAAAAAATTAGATAATAAGATAGGAATAAATAGATTAAAGTTAATCCATCTTAATGGCTCTAAATTTGAAGTAGGTACCAATAAAGACAGACATCAACACATTGGCCAAGGAGAAATAGGTTTAGATAACTTTTCACATATAATAAATCACTTTAAGTTAAAAGATAAACTTTTTATTGTTGAAACACCTCCTTTTGATCAAGTTGATTATGATATTCAAACTATACTTAATTTAATAGGTGAATAATTTGAAGATAATAGAATCCTTTGATAATAAAATAAAAGAGAAAATAAAAGATGAGATCAATGAAGCAAATGGTAACGAAGTATTTTTTTGTCTTGAGATAGATTTTGATCAAGAAAAGATAAAAAATGTAGTTGTTATGGCTCGAGGTAACAAAAGTATGGCTCCAGCTGTTATAGAAACATTACCTAAAAACTCAATGGTCTTACATAACCATCCCTCAGGTGATACAACTCCTTCCGGTCCAGATATCAATGTGGCCTCAAAGTTAGGAAATAAAGGTATTGGTTTTGTTATAACTGATAATAAATTAAATGATATTTATGTTTTAGTAGAGCCAAAAGAGATTGGCAATATTGAAAATATAAACTTAAAACAAATACTTAATTATTTTAAAGATGATGGAGAAATATCATCAAAAATGCAAGACTTTGAATATAGAACAGAACAGTTAGAAATAACAGAGAGCATTGTTAACAGTTTTAATAATCAAGAACATACTCTTATAGAAGCTGGTACTGGGATTGGTAAAACTTTTGCATATTTAATTCCTGCTATATACTGGGCTGTAAGAAACAAAGAACCTGTTGTGATCTCAACAAATACTATAAATTTACAACAACAGATTATGGATAAAGATATAGAGTTTTTAAAAAAAGTATTACCTTTTGATTTCAAAGCAGATCTTGCACTTGGAAGAAAAAATTACCTATGTATCAGAAAACTTAAAAATATTGATAACTATCTAAATGATAGTTCAGATTTAGAAAATATTAATAAGATTATAAACTGGGCTAAAAATACAAAAAAGGGTATCAGAAATGAAATTAACTTTAATTATGATAAGATGATTTGGGATGAGGTTGCTTCTGATAACGATTACTGTATTGGTACACTTTGTTCTTTTTATGATGACTGTTATTTTATGAAAGCAAGAAATCAGTTATTTAACTCTGATTTAATTGTAGTAAATCATTATCTATTACTTTCAGATGCAGTAATTAAAAGTTCAGGATACTCTACTCTTCCTAAGTATAAAAGTTTAATAATAGATGAAGCACATAACTTTCATGATGTTGCAACATACCATCTTGGTAATAGTACTTCATATAAACTAAACCAACAGGTATTAAAAAAGTTATATGATAAAAAGTACTCTATTATACCCAGAATAAGAAATAAAATATCTGAGATTGAAATAGATAATAAAAAAGAAATATATAGTCTAATCGATAATAGTATTATTCCGAAAATAAAAGATTTAGAAGAAAATAATAAAGAATACTTTATAATGTTAGATAACTTTTTTAATAAGTTTAATAAAAATAATATAATTTTAGATAGTGATCTTAAAGATGATGATAGTTACCAAGAGATAAATAAATATGGATTTAAGTTTCATAATAACTTTGAAGAACTTCTAACTTATTTAAAAAATTTAATTAATCAATTAAAATTTATTGAAAACTATGATAAAATAAAATCAGAATTACTTGAATTAAAACAAAATTTAAATACAGTTAATGATATCGTGTTAAACCTTTTATTTAATTTAGAAGCTAAAGATGATGATTATGTTTTTTGGTTAGAAAAATATAGAAAGCACGACAAATATATAAGTCATATTAGTGCACTTTTAAATGTCGATAAACACCTGCCTGAAATGCTATGGGATAAATTGAGAAATGCTATCTTTACTTCTGCTACTCTTACTGTAAATGATTCTTTTAAATACTTTATAGATGCCTTAGGTATAAAAAATTACAGTGAACATCTTGTTAACTCGCCTTTCAACTATGAAAAACAGAGCAGATTAATAATACCTAATGATATTTATTCACCAACAGAGGGGGCATTTATTAGTAATATTGCAGATGATCTTACTGATATATTAAAGACATTTAATGGATCCACAATGGTCTTATTTACCTCATATAAGATGTTAGACAATTTATATGAAAGAATAAAATATGATTTAGAAGAAAAAAACATCAAGATACTTTCCCAAAGCAAATACTCTAGAAAGTATATAATAGATAGATTTAAAGCTGGTGAAAAGCAGATCATTTTTGGAACCCAGAGTTTCTGGGAGGGTGTAGATATTGTTGGTAAAGATCTTAAGTATCTAATTATCATGAGGCTTCCATTTCCAGTTCCAGATGATCCAGTTAATGCAGCCAGAGTAAATATGTTGAGAAAAGAAGGTAAAAACTACTTTTTTGATTATTTTATTCCAAAAGCTGTAATTAAATTCAAACAAGGATTTGGTAGATTAATTCGATCTAAAAATGACAAGGGAATTGTAATATGTATGGATAATAGATTAATAAATAAAAGATATGGTGAGGTTTTTATCAACTCAATTCCTGATCGTTGTCCAGTTCTTAAGATGAAATTAAGAAAGATAATTGACTATGTTGCAGGAGAGGTTTAAATGAAAAACACTAAAATTATAATATTAATTTTTTTTATGATAATACTTTTATTTAATAATACAGGTTATACTCAGCCTAGATTTAGACTAATATATGTAGTACAAAAAGGAGATACTATTTATGATTTAGCCAATGATTATAAAATGACAGTAAGTCATATCCTTGTAAATAATCATATTGAGGATGCCTCTAAAATTGATATAGGTGATGAGCTGGTTATTAAAAAAGAAAAAGAAGATATTAACACAAAAAGTAAAGAGTTAGATTATAGTTTAAACTTAAACAAAGAAAGTGACAATGACTTTAGATTAGATGTAGGTCGTAACTATTCAATTCGTTATAACCCTGATCAACCTTTACCCAATATTAACAATATACCTCCTGGTAAGATAATAAAGTACTATGTTAATTCGGGAGACACTCTTTATGATCTTGCCTTGAGTTTTAATACTTCTGTAGGTGTAATAATGGCCTTAAACGATATGGAAAACTCTATTATAAGAAAAGGTGAAACTTTAAAATTACCAATATTTAATTTAACTAAAAGACAAGTACTGGCAAAAACGGTTAACCAATCAGATATTGAATTGATGGCTAGAACAATCTATGGGGAAGCTCGTGGCGAACCATATATGGGACAGGTTGCTGTTGGAGCTGTGATTATTAATCGAATTTTAAATAATGATTTCCCAGATACAATAAAGGGTGTAATATATCAAAATAACCAGTTTACAGCTGTAAGTAATGGTCAGATTAACTATACACCAAATAGTACTGCTTATAAGGCGGCTAGAGAGGCACTAAATGGTATTGATCCTACAATGGGTTCTTTATATTATTATAATCCAAAAACTGCAAAAAATAAGAGTTGGTTTGATAGTAGAAAGTTTATAGTAAGTATTGGACAACATGTTTTTGCAAAATAGGAGGTTTAAAATGAAAATAAAGATAAAAAGAATGGATGAAGATGTAGAACTTCCAAAGTACCAACACTTAGGTGAAGACTGTGGCATGGATTTAAAGTCAAGATATGATTATGAACTTAAACCAGCTGAATATAAGTTAATAAAAACTGGTTTAAAGATTGCGATACCCAAAGGATATGGTGGGTTTATCTATCCGCGTAGTGGACTGGCTTTAAATAATGGAATTACAGTCTTAAATGCAGATGGTGTTATTGATCCTGGTTATAGGGGAGAAGTTGGTGTGCTATTAATTAATCATAGTGATCAAATCTTTAAAATAAATAAAAATGATCGAATAGCTCAATTAATCATTCATAAAACTTATCAAATAGAATTTATAGAAGTAAATAACCTGGGACAGAGTTTAAGAGATCAAGGTGGATTTGGCCATACCGGTAGACAATAAAAGGAGGTTTATATGGAAAACAAAGTTAAAGATAAGACACTTGCAAAAGAAGGTTTAAAAAAAATTGATTGGATAAAAGATAAGATGGCTGTTTTAAACAAGATAAAAGATGAATACTGTCAAGAACAACCTCTTTTTAATAAGGTGGTCTCTATTTGTCTACATTTAGAAGCTAAAACTGCTTATATGGCCATTATTTTAAAAGAACTCGGGGCTGAAGTATATATTACAGGTAGTAATCCTTTATCAACTCAAAACGATGTTGCAGCAGCATTGCTTGAATATGGAGTAAATGTATATAGTTGGAGAGGAGAAACTGAAAAAGAATATAATGAGTCTTTAGATAAGATACTTGATGCAAAACCAGACTTCATAATTGATGATGGAGGAGATTTAGTAACAAAAATACATAATGATAGACCTGAACTTATTAATAAGATTATTGGTGGAGCTGAAGAGACTACTACAGGAGTTGTTAGGTTAAAAGCACTTGATGATAGTAATATGCTTAAGTTTCCCATGATGTCAGTCAATGATGCAAATTCGAAGTACTTATTTGATAATAGATATGGAACTGGACAATCTGTCTGGGATGCTATCATGAGAAATACCAACTTAGTAGTAGCAGGTAAAAATGTAGTTGTTGCTGGTTACGGTTGGTGTGGAAAAGGTGTTGCAAAAAGAGCAAATGGACTAGGTGCAAAAGTGATTATTACAGAAGTAGATCCATTTAAGGCTATTGAGGCTAAAATGGATGGTTTTAGGATAATGACGATGGATGATGCAAGTCAAATTGGGGATATATTTATTACTGTAACAGGTTGTAAAGATGTTATTAATAAAAAACATTTCAAAAAGATGAAAGATGGTGCTATTTTAGCTAATGCAGGTCACTTCAATGTAGAAATTAATATTGATGATTTAGATTCTCTAGCCACAGAAATTAAAGAAGTTAGAAAAAACATAAAAAGTTATGATATAAATAATAAAAATCTTTATCTAATGGCACAAGGAAGATTAGTTAATCTTGCAGCTGGCGATGGTCACCCAGCCGAGATCATGGATATGAGTTTTGGTTTGCAGGTTTTATCATTGCTATATCTCTCAGAAAACGATTTACTTCCAGGTCTATATAAAGTACCGGATTTAATAGATGAAAAAGTTGCAAGATATTGGTTAGAAGCTAATAATATTGTAATTGATCAGTTAAGTTCAGAGCAGATAGACTATCTAATGAACTGGGAACTTTAGGTATTAAAAATGGTTGAAGTAAAAGTTCCTGCTACCTCTGCAAATATTGGGCCAGGCTTTGATTCATTTGGCCTGGCCTTTAATATTTATAATAGCTATAAGTTTACTATAGATCATAATGATAACTTTAAGGTACTGATTAAAGATAAAAATAATAGAAATTACACGATACCAGATGATAAAAATCTAATTATAAAGACCGCCAATTATTTACAAAATGTATCTATTCCAGAAATAGATCTTAATAAAGTAAAAATAAAAGTTCGTTTAAATTATCCATTAGACAGAGGATTAGGTAGTTCATCAAATGCAATAATAGGTACAATTATGGGTTTAAATATCTTATTCAATCTTAGACTTACAGAGCTAGAAATTCTAAATCTTGCTCTAAAAATAGAAGGACACCCAGATAATATTGTTCCAACCCTTTTAGGTGGTTTTACAATTAGTGGAATAGAAGACAATAATGTAAACTATGAAAAGTTTTTAATCAATGACAACTTTGATTTTTTGCTTTTTATACCTGATTTTAAGACAAATACTAAAAAAGCAAGAGAACTGATCAGTAAAAATATTTTGATTAATGATGCAGTAAAAAACATAAAGAATGCTTCCCTATTGTCAGCTGGTCTTATCCAAGGGAATCTGGACTTAATTGATAAGGGTAAAGAAGATTATTTACATCAAAATCAAAGAATTAAATTAAATCACAAGTTAGAAAAAATATTTAATATATTAAATAATAAAATTGAAATCCCTATGTTTTTAAGTGGAAGTGGTCCAACCTTGCTATTGATTAATGATCAAAAGTTTGAACAAGAAGAAGAAATCATATTAAAATATGCAAAAAAATACAAAATATCTAATACAATAGTAAAAACTAATGGTAATAATAAAGGAATAATAATAAATAAGGTGGGCGATTGAGATGTGGAGAGGTCTAATTGATAAGTATTTGAAGTATCTACCAGTTAAAAATATTAATAATATTGTTAGTCTATATGAAGGTAATACTCCTTTAATTAAGGCAAATTGGTTAAGCAAAAGATATAATATAGAGCTTTACTTAAAGTTTGAAGGGGCAAATCCGACTGGTTCATTTAAAGACCGAGGGATGACCTATGCAGTAACAAAGGCGGTTGAAAATAAAAGTAAAGCTATAATCTGTGCTTCAACGGGAAATACTTCAGCTTCTGCAGCTGCCTTTGGGGCACGAGCGGGACTTAAAACCATCGTAATTTTACCAGAAGCTAAAATTGCTAAAGGTAAACTTTCACAGGCAATGATCTATGGAGCAGAAATAATTCCAATTAAAGACAATTTTGATCGGGCTTTAGAAATAGTAAGAAAACTAACTGAAAAGTATTCTCTGACATTGGTGAATTCTCTAAATCCTTTTAGGATTGAGGGACAAAAAACAGCTGCATTTGAAGTAGCAGATCAACTTGGTAAAAAGAAGTTAGATATACTGGCTTTACCGGTTGGAAATGCAGGGAATATAACTGCCTATTGGAAGGGTTTTAAAGAATATAATGAAACAGAAATGATTGATTATCTTCCTAAGATGTATGGTTTTCAAGCTGATGGTTCTGCAGCAATGGTTCAAAATAAGGTTATAAAAAAGCCTGAAACCATTGCTACAGCAATAAGAATAGGTAAACCTGTTAATAGAGATAAGGCAAAAATAGCAGTTAATGAATCAAAAGGATTATTTCATTCTATATCAGATCAAAAGATCAAAGAAATGCATAAGATCCTAGCTTCAAAAGAAGGGGTTTTTGTAGAACCTGCCTCAACTACACCAATAGCAGGTATTATTAATCTAATTGAAAATGGATATAACTTAAAGCACAAAAAAATTGTGGCTGTATTAACCGGAAATGGTCTTAAAGATCAAGAGTTTGTATTAAATAATTATGATCTTCCAGTAGGTGTAAAAGGAAACTTAAAACATATTGAAAATCTTATTAACTTAATGGATTAAAGGAAAAATATGATTATTATAGAATATTTATAACAGCAGAAGTAATATTTTAAAATAGTCTGGAGGTATACTTGTGAAGATATTTAACTTTAACTTTTTAGATGATTGGAGAACAAAAATATACTATATCCCAGTAGTTTATAGTATCTATGCCTTAATATTAGCAATAATTGTGATTTTATTTGATAGTGGCTATCAATCATATTTGGCACAGTATTTACCTCAGATATTTTTTACATCTTTTGAGATAGCAAAAACGATACTATCTACAATTGCAGGTTCATTACTCTCTGTTTTCACAATATCATTTTCAATTATCATGGTTGTCTTAACAACCTATTCAACACAGTTTTCACCACGAACACTTCAGGACTTTTTAAAGTCTGAACTTACCTTAAAAACTTTGGGTGTTTTTATTGGTGGTTTTATCTATTCAATAATAACTCTATTGTTTTTATACAAGGATGGGAATTCCGTTTTCTTATCAGCAGGAATTGGAGTCGTTATAGTTATAATTTGTATAATATACTTTATGATTTTTATTAACCATGTAGCACAGTCAATCCAAGTTAACTTACTAATTGATACACTTACTACAGAGATTTTAGATTTAGTAGATAATGTAAAAGATTTTAATGAAACACATGAAAATATTAGAAATGATCCTCCTGATAATCTTGAGCATATATTCGAAAAGGATAAATTCAGTATATATTCAAATCAGGTTGGATTTATTAGAGATATAAATGATCTTAAACTTTCAAATTTTGCTGATCAACATAACATTATTATAAATGCTGAAAAGATGATAGGTGATTATGTAACAAAAAATTCCAAGGTGTTTACTATATATTATGATCTGAATGAAATTAGTGACAAAGTTCTAACTGAAGATAAAAAGTTAGATGAAAAGTTTTTAGATAAATGTCTTGATTATATTCTTATTGGAAAAGAAAGAAACAAATCAAAAGACATTGAATTTGGTTTACAGAAGTTAACTGAAGTTGCGTTAAGAGCAATTTCACCTGGTATTAATGATCCAAATACTGCAATATTTTGTATTAAACAAGCGGGTATGGTTTTAGACAGACTTGCTAAAGCAGACATTGAAAATACCTATTATTATAATAAAGAAAATCAACTCACTTTGATCTTTGAGGATGTCAGTTTTGACTATCTATTATACAAGACATTTTATCAGTTGAGATATTACTCAATGAGAGATGTATCAGTAGCTGCTTCTATTTTAGAGGCCTTAATTATTATTGCAGAAGGTAATGATCAAAAGATTAAAGATATTAGTTGGGATTTTGGTAATTACATTGTAAAGGGTTTTGATCAAAATATATTGGAAGATTTAGATAAAGAATATATGAATAAGAAGATAGAAGAGTTGGCTGAGATGACAAAAAAATCTAAGGGATCCGGCATATATTTTGATTAACCAATGGAGGTGTATATAGTTGGCCAAATTAGACAAAGATTTTTATAAAAAATCAGTAAAAGAAAGTTTTAAAGTATTAGATACTTCTCTAAAAGGTCTAAGTAAAGAAGAAACAGAAAAAAGACTTAATAAGTACGGTGAAAATAAACTTGTTAGATTAAAGAAAACACCAGAAATAATAAAATTTTTATTACAGTTTAGAGATGTTTTAATGATAATTCTGTTAGTAGCTGCAGCTATGTCTTTTATAATTCAAAACTATCGTGATGGTATTGTTATGTTAGTTATTGTAATAATAAATGGAATTATTGGATATTATCAAGAACATAAGGCAGAGGCTATTATGGACTCTTTAGATAAGTTAGTTCAGTCTCCTTCCAAGGTTATAAGAGATGGAAGGACGATGGAATTAGATCAAAGAAAACTTGTAGTTGGTGATATAGTTATCTTAGAAGAGGGGGATAAAATCCCTGCTGACTTAAGGATTATAGAGTCCTTTAATTTAAAAACCAATGATGTATCACTGACCGGTGAATCACTACCACAAAATAAAAGCAGTAATAAGATGGAAGATGAAGTTTCTTTAGCAGACCGGGAAAATATTGCATATTTGGGAACAAATGTAGCTTCAGGTAGTGCAAAAGGTGTAGTAATCGCAACTGGAATGGATACTGAAATGGGTAAGATAGCAGATCTGACCCAAGGAGAAGAAAAGTCAAAATCTCCTTTGCAGATGGAACTACAGTCTGTTGCAAATAGAATTGCAATATTTGCTGTGATCATTGGTAGTATTCTCTTTTTTGTCAGTATTAGACAGGGTTTAGGCTTTAACTTTGCAATTATATATGGTTTAGGTATTGCAGTAGCTGTTGTACCACAAGCTTTACCAATGCAAATAACAGTGGCTTTAGCCCAAGGTGTTGCCAGACTCGCAGAAAAAAATGCTGTTGTAAAAAAACTGTCTTCAGTTGAAACTTTAGGTTCAACAAATGTTATCTCTACAGATAAAACTGGGACTTTAACCAAAAATGAAATGACAGTACAAAAGGTATACTATAACGATAAAGAGTATGATGTTACAGGTCTCGGTTATGAACCACGAGGTAAGATAATTGACCAAGATGGAAATGAGATTACTAATGAGAATATCGATCAACTTGAAATAATGTTTGATGCTGCCACAATGGCTTCCAATGCAGAAATACATCCACCTGATGATGAACATCTAAGTTGGTATCCAATTGGAGATCCAACTGAAGCTGCTCTGATTACTTTGTCTACCAAAGTGGGTACAAGAGCACCAAATGAAGATGAAGAAAATCCTGAACTTCATCAGTTTGGGTTTGATTCTAAAAGAAAAAGGATGAGCTCTATTAGAAAGTTTGAAGATGGAGAATATCTTGCTATGAAAGGTGCATTAGATAGTGTTTTATCAATTAGTAAGTATATTTATAAAGATGGTAAAAAAGTAAAAATTACTGAAAAAGATAAAGAAAAGTATCAGAAATTAAATGAAAAATATTCTAAAAATGCAATGAGAGTTCTTTCGTTTGCATTTAGAAAATTAGGTCCAGAACACAAAGACTATGTATTAAAAGAGGTTGAAAAAGATGTTATATTCTTAGGAATTGTAGCAATGATTGATCCTCCTAAAGAAGGTGTCAGAGAATCAATAGAACAGGCTCATCAAGCTAAGATTGATACTTATATAATGACCGGTGATCATGCGATTACAGCTGAGGCAATTGGTAGAGAAATCAATCTTGTTAGTCAAGATGAAGATGTTAAAGTAATTACCGGAAATGACTTTGACAAATTGGATGATCAAGAGTTAAAAAATATTATGGATGAAAATGAAAGTGTGATTTTTTCCAGGGTTTCTCCTGAAAATAAATTAAGAATTGTTAAGAACTTAAAGGAACAACAAAAAATTGTTGCAGTAACCGGTGATGGTGTAAATGATGCACCAGCTTTAAAAAGTGCTCATATTGGAGTTGCTATGGGTGGCATGGGTACAGACGTATCAAAACAGGCTGCAGAACTCATCCTATTAGATGATAGCTTTCCCACCCTTGTTTATGCAATTCAGGAAGGTAGGACTATCTATAACAATCTTAAAAAAACAGTTATTGCTTCTTTAACCAGTAATGGTGGTGAGTTAACAGTTGTTCTTTTAGGCTTATTAGGCGTCTCATTATTTAACTTTCCAGTTCCAATATTAGCAATTCAGATACTCGCTATTGACTTACTAGCAGAGATACTACCTTTAACTGCTTTTACCTTTGATCCAGGTTCGAATGATATTATGAAGTCTCCACCTAGAAAACAAGATGAGCATATTGTAAATAAGAGATCATTTTCTGAAATCGCACTTTTTGGTTTATTAATGGGTGGGCTCGCTTTTTTGAATTTTTATCTATTTAATAATAGGATGGGTATTAATATTACTGAGAACCAACAAGTTTACCCAAGGGCCACAACAATAACTTATTTAGTTATTGCCTTTACTCAATTAACAAATATTATATCTAGAAGGTATAGTAAAGTAACTATATTTAATAAAAACTTTTTTTCTAACAAAAAGATGTTATACTCTTTAATCATATCGGTATTAATGATTGTGGTTGCAATTTATACACCGTTTATCAATCAATATTTAGGTTTTGCTCCTATCTACTTAATTGATTGGCTTTATATTATAGGATCTGCCATTATTTTCTTAGCAGCTCATGAAATACTAAAAATATATAAAAGGAGTAAGACTGCTAATATAAAAAATTGAGGAGGTAAAAAAATGAATGTAAAAAAAGTAGGAGAAGTTTACAGTTGTAGTGTATGTGGTAATGTTGTTGAAGTAAAAGAAGTAGGTGGCGGCGAATTAGTTTGTTGTGGTCAACCAATGGATTTAGAGAAGTAGTAATAATTAATACCCCTGTTTGAGTGCAGGGGTATTAACTATTATAAAAATATAATATAAGGAGCTAAAAAATTGACTGTAAAAAAAGACACATTAAAGATGAAAAATTGGGCTGTTGTTGGAGCTACTAATAAAAAGGAAAAGTATGGTTATAAGATAGTTAAAATTCTTAATGAAAATGATTATAATGTATTTCCAATTAATCCTTCTTTAGGTGATATTGATGGAATTAAAGTATATAAGAACTTATCTGAGATTAAAGAAGATATAGATGTTGTTGACATGGTTGTAAACCCACAGATTGGTAAAATTGTAATGAAAGAGATAAACAAATTAGGTATAAAAAATGTCTGGTTACAACCAGGAACCAGAAGTGATGAAATCAGAGAATATGCAAAAGAAAATGATATTAATATTGTAGAAAGTTGTATTTATGCGACTTTAAAGTAGTTTTTAATTTAGACTGCTTATCTTTAAAATGACTACCTATATTGGGAGGATATTAAATTGTCTAAATATATATTGGCAATTGATCAGGGTACGACCAGTACTCGTGCCTTTATCTTTAATCAAGATGGAAAGATTATTAATAAAGCACAAAAGGAGTTTACTCAGTACTATCCTAAACCGGGTTGGGTTGAACATGATCCAGAAGAAATCTGGAACTCAACGATTGGTGTAATTAATAAGGTAATAAAAAAGGCTAAAATAGCTTTTGGTCAAATTGACACAATTGGAAT
>JAIPEV010000037.1 GCA_021736965.1 Halanaerobiales bacterium
CCCAGCTGCAAGTAATTACTATGGTTGGAGTAGAGATAAATTGATTTCGATGAATACTGCAGATATAAACACAATGCCAAATAAACAGGTAAAAAGACAGTTAACTATTGCAAATGATAAAAAAAGCCATAAATTTCAGTTCAAACACAAACTTTCAGATGGACAGATTAGGGATGTGGAAGTATTTACAGGTCCAATTAATCTAAGAGATGAAAGTTACCTATTTTCAATAGTCCATGATATAACTGATAGAAAGAAGGCTGAAAGTAAGATTATCAAATTAAGTTTCCATGATAAGCTAACAGGTTTATATAATCGAGCCTATATGGAAGAAGAGATGAATAGAGTTGATACCAAAAGACAACTACCAATTAGTATAATAATGGGTGATTTAAATAACTTAAAACTAGTTAATGATACATACGGGCATCAAGTAGGAGATGAATTATTAATAAGAACAGCTGAGATTATTAAAAGTTCCTGTCGCAATGAAGATATAATAGCACGCTGGGGTGGAGATGAGTTTGTTATTTTATTACCTGAAACTCCTTTAGAAGATGCTGAAAAAATATGTACTAGAATAACGGACTGTGCTAGAAATCAGGATAAAAATTTATTGGTATCTATTGCTCTTGGATCAACCAGTAAAAATCAAGCAAATGAAGATATTTTTGAAATACTAAATAGAGCAGAAACTAGAATGTATAAAAATAAGATTACAAATAGGAAAAGTGCTCGGAGTAATGTTTTATCAGCATTTTTAAATACCTTAAGAGAAAAAAGTTTTGAAACCGAAAACCATGCACGACGGATGGAAAAACTCTGTTTAAAGTTGGGTAAGAAGGTTGGTTTGTCAGGAGCTGATTTAGATAGATTATCATTATTAACTTCTTTACATGATATTGGGAAAGTTACAGTACCACAAGAGATTTTAAACAAAAAAGATAAGTTAAATGAAGGAGAATGGAAGGTAATCAAAGGCCATACTGAAGCCGGTTATCGTATTGTTTCAACTATGGATGAATTTGCTGATATAGCTGAGTATATCCTTTATCATCATGAAAGTTGGAATGGTCAGGGTTATCCTGAGGGACTTAGTGGTGAAGATATACCTCTCTTATCCCGTATCCTAAGCTTAGTAGATGCTTATGATGTAATGATCAGTGGTCGTCCATATAAAAATGCGATGAGCATTAAAGAGGTAAAAGCAGAAATAGAAAGATGTTCTGGTGGTCAGTTTGATCCAGAATTAACAAAAATATTCTTAAAAATGATATAAATTTATTGATATAAATTAGATGACCGAAGACAAACCTTTTGTTTCTAGGGTTTGTTTTTTCTTTTTTAAAGGACAACTATAGAAAGTTAATAATCAAATGGATTAAGGGGAGGGTATAATGAAAACAAAAAATATTTTTATTTTAGTAATCACTATAATAATAATATTTAGCTATAATTTATTAGCATTAAATCAAAGTAGTTTTCCAGCAATGGTAATTATATATGATGATGGTTATATTGAGGATATTGAAAAAGCCTTACCGGTTCATCAAAAATATAATGTTCCAGCAGTTTCTGCAGTATATAGTTCAATAATAGGGAAAAATGGGTTTTTAGATCAAAAGGATCTTTTAGAACTTGAAAAAAACGGCTGGGAAATTGCCAGTCATGGTAAGTATCATACCGCTTTGATATATTTTTCTCTTTTAGAAAAGATTAATAAAGGTGATATGACAGTGAAAATTAATAATTCTTATCTAATTGAATTCAAACATGATTATTATATATTTAATTTTGATAAAAACTATGGAGAAGTAATTTCATTTAAAAAATATGTACAGAACAAAAATAAATCCTATTTTATACTAGAAAATAGAGTTAAAAATAGTTATCAAAAAAATAATACAAATATAATGCTAACAGAAAATTCATTAAAAGAAGAAATAGTAAAATCAAAAGAGGAGTTACAAAAATTAGGACTAACAGTAAACAGTTTTGTTTATCCGTACAATGGATATACTAATTTAGCGAAAGATATAGTAAAACATAATTATAATTTTGCCAGAGGTGGCAGGGAAATTGGAGAAAAATTCCCAGAGTGTTTCATTAATTACATACCACTTTCTAAATATAGACTTAAAGGTGTATCATTTGAAACAAATCATATTAGAAAAGATCAGTTAGATATACTAATAAGTGAAACTGCAAAAAATAATGGTGTTTTAATTTTTTATGCCCATACTGCAAATATTAATTTTAATACTGATAGATTAGAATATATTATTAAATCAGCAAAAAAATTAAATTTTAAGTTTATAACTCTAAACGAACTTATTAATTCTTTATAACTAAATAATAAATTTCCTTCTTTATCAGTTATTCTTATTGTTAATTTTTCTATTTAGATCGTAATATTATGATTAAAACTAAAATCTATTACTTTTAGCTAAACTTGACAAATCAACTAAGGTATGTTAATATAAATTTACAATACCCTATAGGGGTATAAAAAAGAGGTGGAAATTATGAGTAAGAAGTTAAGCTTACAAGTTGAGGGGATGCATTGTGCTGCTTGTTCACAGAAGGTCGAAAGTTCACTTAACAAAACTGAAGGAATAACTTCTGCAAATGTAAATTTAGCAACTGAAAAAGCCACTATTGTATACAATCCAGGTAAAGTTGATAAAAAAAATATAATAAAGGTTATTGAAGATAGTGGGTATCAGGTTAAAAGAAAAAATGATAAGCTTTCTTTTAAGATTGCTGGAATGAACTGTGCAAGTTGTGCTCAAACTATAGCAAAAACCCTTAAAGCAGCTGATGGTATATACTTTGTTAATATAAATATTGCAAATGATAAGGGTACAGTTAATTTTGATCCAGATATAGTTGATAAAGAAAAGATTATAAAACTTGTTGATAACTCGGGTTACCAGATTGAAAAGTTTATCGATGAGCTTGATGATAAAGAAGAAGATATAGATGACTTAAAAAAGATGAAAAAGGCTAAAAAGAAGATGATTGGTACCTGGTTATTTACAGCTCCTATTATACTATGGATGATCCCTGAAATGATTTTTGGAGTAGCTTGGCCTAATATGACAATTTTCAACTTAGGAATGGTAATCTTAGCGATTCCCCCATTGTTTATTTATGGTCGAAATACTTATCTTTCTGCTTATAAGTCAATAACTCATGGTGGAGCAAATATGGATGTATTGATTGCAATGGGTACAGGAGCAGCCTTTATTACAGGTTTTTTTGTATTTTTTACTCCGATGGCAAATTATGCTGGAGTTGCAGCAATGATTATGGCCTTTCATTTAACTGGCCGTTTTATAGAAGAAAAAGCAAAAGGAAAGGCTTCACAAGCTATCAAAAAACTACTGGAAATGGAAGCAAAATCAGCTACAATAATTAAAGATGAAAAAGAAGTTAAAGTACCAATTAAAGAGGTGGAAACTGGGGACATAATGATTGTAAGACCAGGTGAGAAAATACCTACAGATGGTGAAATAATTAAAGGTCAAACAACAATAGATGAATCGATGGCTACAGGAGAATCAATGCCAGTAAAAAGAACAGTTAATGATCAAGTTATTGGTTCAACAGTTAATCAGAATGGTTTAATAAGAGTGAAGGCAACAAAGGTAGGAAAAGATACTTTTCTATCACAGGTCATAAAAATGGTTGAAGAAGCTCAAGGGACCAAAGTTCCAATTCAGGAGTTTGCAGATAGGATAACATCAATCTTTGTACCAACTGTTATTATTATTGCTGTATTAACATTTATACTGTGGTTAATTTTTCCTGAAACATTTAGGAATATAGGATTTTGGGCACAGGGTATCCTCCCCTGGGTTGATCCTACATTAGGAACACTCACCCTGGCCCTTTTTGCTACTATTGCTGTCTTAGTTATTGCTTGTCCATGTGCATTAGGACTTGCTACACCAACTGCATTAATGGTTGGTAGTGGTATGGGAGCAGAAAATGGTGTTTTAATTAGAAAAGGAGAAGCAATTCAGACTATGAAAGATATTCACACTATTGTGTTTGATAAAACAGGGACAATAACAAAAGGTAAACCGGAAGTTACTGATTTTTTAACTTATAATAATTTTAACAAAGATCAACTTCTAAAAATTACAGCAAGTGTAGAAAGTGGTTCAGAACATCCATTGGGAAAAGCAGTTGTAAATAAAGCAAAAGAAGCTAATTTTGAGTTATTTGATATTAATAAATTTTCTTCTATAACTGGTAGGGGAGTTAAGGCAAAAATTGAACAAGATGATATATTAGTTGGTAGTCAAAAACTATTAAAAGATAATAATATAGATATTGATCAAGAGTTTAAAGATGAGATTAATAGTTTAGAGAAACAAGGCAAAACTATTATTATAACAGCTAAAAACGATCAAATAGTGGGTTTAATAGCAGTAGCAGATACAATTAAAGAAGATTCAATTAAAGCAATAAATGAACTAAAAGAATTAGGCTTAAAAACTGCGATGATAACCGGAGATAATAAAATAACTGCTGCTGCAATAGCTGATCAGGTAGGTATTGACCATGTAGTAGCTGAAGTCTTACCAGATGGTAAGGTAGATCAGATTAAAAAACTACAGTCTAGATTTGGTATAATTGCAATGGTGGGTGATGGGATTAATGATGCACCTGCTTTAACTCAGGCAAATGTTGGTATCGCAATAGGTACTGGAACTGATATTGCAATTGAGTCTTCAGATATTACACTTATAAGAGGTGATTTATCATCTGTAGTAACTGCTGTCAAGTTATCAAGAGCAACCTTTAGAAAGATAAAGCAGAACTTATTTTGGGCTTTTATGTATAATATAATTGCAATACCTATTGCAGTGATGGGATTACTACACCCCGTAATTGCCGAGATTGCGATGGCTTCAAGTTCAATTACAGTTGTGACAAATGCTAATCTTTTAAGAAAAGTAGATATCAAACCAAATTATAAAAAATAAAATTTAAAAAGAAAGGGTGAAATTTATGCATCATTATGGATTTAGATTTATTGGACCAATGGGAGGAGGAGTTTTTATGATAATCTTTGCAGTACTAGTTATAGCTGGAATATTTTATCTAATTATGAAGACAAATAATAACTATAAGACAGGTGATTCAGTAAGATATAATAATAATGGTTATAAAAAAGATTTTAATCATAATGAGAAACGATTTATAGATATAGCAAAAGAAAGATACGCTCGCGGAGAAATTGATAAAGATAAACTACAAGAAATATTAAGAGAATTACAGGGATAAATTTTAAAGCCGCCTTTTATTTAGGCGGTTTTTTATATTAAAGAGGAATTTTTTAAAGATTATTGAACTTATTAATGAGTAATGAGTTTTTGGAGGTGATATTATGAGTGAAATAGTAACATTAACTTTAAATCCAGCTATCGATAAGAGTTCAGAGGTTGCTAATGTTATAGCAGAAAATAAATTATACTGTAGTGAACCTCTTTATGAACCTGGTGGTGGTGGAATTAATGTATCAAGGGCAATTCATAAATTAGGTGGTAGTTCACTATTAATTTATCTTTCAGGTGGACTCACTGGTCAGAGATTGGACCAATTACTAAAAGATGAAGACTTAAATATTGATGCAATAGATATTAATCAGCCTGTTAGAGAAAACTTAATAATATTAGAAGAGGCTACAAATCTACAATACAGGTTTGGGATGCCGGGACCAAAGTTAAATAATCAGGAGATAAAAGATATTATAAATAGGATAAGTAATTTAAAACAGGAGGTAAATTATTTGGTATTAAGTGGTAGTTTACCCAAAGGAGTTTCAGAAGATATCTATGCTAAACTTGTCTCAGAAGCTAAAAAAAGAAATATAAAAGTAATAGTTGATACAAGAGGAGAACCATTAAAAGAAGTTATAAAAGAGGGAGTATTTTTAATTAAACCAAATATTGGAGAGTTTAATAGTCTAGTTGGTAAAGAAACTAAAGAAGAAGCAGAGATTATAAACCATGCAAAAAAGCTAATTAAAGATAAATGTTGTAACAATATAGTAATTTCTCTAGGAGCTGGGGGAGCATTATTTGTTAATAAAGATAGTGTTGAATTTTTTAGGCCACCAACAGTTCCAATTAAAAGTAAGGTTGGTGCAGGTGATAGTATGGTTGCAGGTATAGTGTTAAGTTTATCAAAAGGAAGAAGTATTGAAAAATCTGTACTATATGGTTTAGCTGCAGGTTCTTCAGCGGTAATGACTCCAGGTACTGAGCTGTGTAAAAAAGAAGATACAGAAATACTTTATAAAAAGATGATTGCTGATAGTTAAATTGGTTTTGATAATCTTTAAAAACAATGGTAAACTTATATAGATAATAAGATGTTTGTTAAAAAAATTAAATAATGTGTCTAGAATGGGGAGAATGGTTTTGAAAAATTTAAAGAATAGTTATCTCGACAAGATTAAAAACTGTATACAGGTTCTTAACTATAAAGCAATCTTTAGTAATAATAATAGAAATATTATATATCTAAGTAAGAGCTGCTTTGAGCTTACTGGTTATCAACCGGAAGAAATATTAGATAATAAGGGTTATTTTGATAGCTTAGTAGAGGATAAAGACAAAGCTAAAATTGTAAATAAATTAGAGATTGCAGTTAAGAACCACAAACCCTATAGTTTGGAGTATAGGATAAGAGATAAAGATAATAAAAAGAAGCTAGTATGTGATCAAGGAATACCGATATATGAAAACAATGGGAAACTTAAGTATTTAGCTGGACAAATAATGGATATAACAGAAACCAGTCAAAAATTAGAAGAAATTTATAGAATAAATGAAATTAAAGAAAGATATGAACTTGCTATCCAAAGTGCAGTATTAGGTTTGTGGGACTGGAATATAAAGACCGATCATGTTTTATTTAATAAACAATGGGCTGATATGTTAGGTTATGAGTTAGAAGAAATCGAACCAAGAGTAGATAAATGGTATAATATGATTCATCCTGATGACAAAGAGAGGGTTAGTCAGGTATTAAAAAAACATTTAAGAGGAGAAATAAGCATATATCAGATCGATCATAGGTTAAAAACAAAAAGTGGAAAATATAAATGGGTAAGAGATATTGGTAAAGTATTAAAAAGGGATAAAAATGGTGATCCAGTTAGAGCGGTTGGCATCCATATTGATATAGATCAAGGCAAAAAAGCAGAACAGGAGATTAGGCAACAAGAAGAGAAGTTTAGAACATATATAGAACATGCCCCAATTGGGGTATTTGTGGCAAACGATCAGGCTAAGTTTCTTGATGTAAACAAAAAAGCAGAACAAATTTCAGGTTATTCAGAAGAAGAATTAAAAAAATTAACATTTCATGATCTTTCCGTAAGAAATGATAGAGAAATCAATATATTATTTAAAAAGTTTAAAAGAAATAAAAGGATTGAGATTAAAGGGCGCTTTAAAAAGAAAAATGGTATTAAGATTAATGCTAAGATCAATGCTGTTGTAATAAACAATAATAAGTATCTAGGTTTTGTTGAGAATATAGATAAAGAAATAAAGATGGAAAACAGGATCAAAAGACAAAAAGCATACTTTGAACAACTTTTCAATGAATCGACAACAGGAATTGTATTATTAAATAATAAAGGTATAGTTTTAAAGGCAAATGATAAGTTTCTTGAGATATTTAACTATAGTCTTAAAGAGGTTGTTGGAATAAACATAGATAATCTGATTACACCACCTCAAAAAAAGGATGAGGGCATCTACTTTACCGAAAAGGTTATTGAAGGAGAGGATGTCAAAGAAGAATCTGTAAGGATGACCAGAGATGGAAAGTTAATAGATGTTTCTGTTCATGCTTTTCCGATAAAGCTTGATGAGGGACAAATTGGGATTTATGGAATATATAATGATATTTCTGAAAGAAAAAAACAAGAACAGAAAAGGATTAAACTTACATTTCATGATCAACTTACTGAATTATACAATAGAAGGTACTTTGAAAATGAGTTAGATAGGTTGGATACATCAAGAAAGATTCCGATAAGTATAATAATGTCAGATATGGACAATCTTAAAGAGATTAATGATACCTTTGGTCATACTGCTGGAGATCAGAAGATAAAAGATATCGGTGATATCTTACTATCAGTAATGAGAAAAGAGGATGTTGTTGCGAGAATTGGTGGAGATGAGTTCGCAATATTATTACCTAGAACAGATATTGAAAATACTAAAAATATTGTTAAAAGGATAAAAAAAGAAATAGTCAAGTATAATAAAGTAGAAAATATAAGTGTAAGTATATCTATTGGTTTTGCAGCAAAAACAAAGAAAAATCAGAATTTAAAAGAAGTGCTTAAAGAAGCAGATCGAATTATGTATCAAAACAAAAGAAAAAAAGAAAAGTAATAATATTTCACAAAAGAAAAGTTATGATGACTCCCTTTGGGGAGTTTTTTTATTTATCTCTTTAAAATATAGATTATATAACTAATAAAATTAATAAAAAAGTTAAGAATATTAATAATATTTTCTAAATATAAAGTAAAATTTAATAAAATGATCTATTTGAGGTTAATTTAACCTATATTTAATACATATATTAATAAAATTAAATAAATTATTAAATATATTAAAAATTTACTTGACAATGTTAAAATTATTGCTTATAATATAAATAGAATAAAACAAGGAGGTGAAAAAAATGTTTGAAAACAACCAATTCAGAATGATAGAAAACAAAAGTTGGCGTAAAGAGATAAAATTAAATAAGAAAAGCAAACGAGTTATGGAAGAATATGTTAATCAGTACTTCTAAACAGACTTAATAGATCTAAGGAGGTGGAATAGATGTTTAAGGAAAAAATTAATGATTTTTTTATAATTGAAAATAAGTTTTTTAAAAATTATAAGAAAAAGAACATTAAAGAAGAAATTAGTATTGAAGAGTACAGAAGCGAGATGATGTAAAAATAAAGTTTTTTTAAGGAGGATTAAAATGAGAGAGATAAATAATTTTTTAAGAATAGAAGATAAAAACTATAATGATGAGTATAAAAGAACTCAGAGAAGAAATACAATGATCGAATCTTATAGAATTACAAGTATGTAAAAAGAATTAAAAATGTAAAGGAGTGAAGAAGATGATTATTCTAAAGAATATTGAGGTAGTTAACAATTAGACATAAGGACTTTAAAAAAGTAGTGGAGGTGAAAGATATAATGAGAGAAGTTAAAAGTCCTTATCTTAAAAAACAAAAAACAAAGTTAATAAACTAAAGTCCCTTTTTTAAAAATAAAAAAGAAGGGACTTTTTTTAATGAACAGTACTTTTGAGGGTTTATATTATTAGATTTTAATTAAACTTTTAAATAAATAGACAAACTTATTATAGTTTTTCATTATCGTTTTATTATCATACATAGTTATGTACCATTCCGTTTAAGCTCAGCTTCTAAATGATATTATTAATACTTCGATTATCACTTTCCTTGCTAGCAACTCGAAAAGCATCTTCTTTATATGAAATTATAGTAAATACACCATAAATATAGTTGTTAGTATAGATTTGGAATCTATTCATTGAGTTATTTTACTATCTTTATTTTTTCGAATGAATTATATACTAATATGAAATTATTATCTCTAATAATTTTTCTTTTTAAATTGATAGTATGATTACATTTATATATTTTTTACATTTAGGACATTTGTCCTACCATATAATCTTTAGGTCTTAAGTTTATATTTATTAGAAAAATATGATTTGATTAAAGGAATTTAGATTAGTTATATAGAATAATATAAACATGTTAAGCTTATGAGAGGAGGCTTGATTATGGATAAAGGATTAATGTCAAATATGAAGTATGTTCTAATAAAGGCTAAAAATGCTCATCATAAGTATGAACAAAATGTATTAGATGGCAAATTTGATAAGAACTGGTACAAATGGTATGCTGATTTTATCTTAAACAGTAATATTCAAAATGAATTTGAAGGTAATGTCAGTGAAGATGAGATGATTAAATTTCTAAAAGAGGTAACAGATAAACATTCAGATTCAAAAGAAGATATTGATTGGGAAGATTATGTAGCTAAAAAATTAGTCGAAAAGTTTATTAAGTAGTTTGAGAGATTAAGGGCAGTGATTTTATATTACTGTCCTTTTTAAAATTTTATTAAGAACTTAAAAAGATAAATTATTAAGTTCACTAATCCAGTTATTAATAACATAGAGGTGATTGGAAAGTATAATTTGAAGTTGTCCTTATTTATTTTTATATCACCAGGGAGATTGCCAAACCAGTTAAAGTTTATATTCAAAAAATTTAGGGCTACACCAAAAAAAACGAAAATTAATCCTATATATATAAAGAGTTTAGGCCAATTTACATTTCCCATTTTTACCACCTATTATTATATTAGTATATTTTAATTATAAAGACTAAAGATATCAATTGCAACCAAAGGAGAAGGTTAAAATGAATACAGAAAAAGACTTAAAAAAATGGTTTAATAAATATCCCCTATTAGAAGAAATAGTTAAAACACAAGAGGTTTTTTGGTTTAATAATAATTATAATGAGATTGATAAGTGCTCAAATTTTAATTTAACTAAAAAAGACATTATTGAAGCTGAGAAAAGACTTATCAGGTTTTCAGATTTTTTAAAAGAAGCCTTTGAAGAAACCATAAAATTTAAGGGAATAATTGAGTCAGAAGTTAATCAAATAAAAAATCTTAAGCCTGATTTAGAACAGATTTTTAAGATTAATATTAAAGGGAATTTATATATTAAAAGAGATGACAGTCTACCAATTTCAGGTTCTATAAAGGCGAGAGGTGGGATCTATGAGGTCTTAAAATATGCGGAAGATGTAGCATTAAAAGAGGGATTGATAAAAAAAGATGAAGACTACAGTCAGTTTAATAATAAAGAGTTCAAGGATCTTTTTTCTAAATATTCACTTGCAGTTGGTTCGACCGGTAATTTAGGGCTTAGCATTGGTATTATAGGTTCAAAATTAGGATTTAAAACATCTGTTCATATGGCAAAAGAAGCAAAAAGATGGAAAAAAGAACTTTTAAGAAAGAAAGGTGTTAACGTAATAGAATATGCAGCAGATTATAGTGAAGCAGTCAAAAAAGGAAGAAAAAAATCAAAAGATAGCCCCAAATCTTATTTTATTGATGATGAGAGATCCATTGACCTATTTTTAGGTTATGCAGTAGCAGCCCTTAGATTAAAAAAACAGTTAGAAAATAAAAAGATAAAAGTTGATTTTAAAAATCCACTTTTTGTCTACTTACCTTGTGGAGTAGGTGGAGGGCCGGGAGGTATCTGTTTTGGACTTAAAAAGATCTTTGGCCCAAACGTCCATTGCTTTTTTGCAGAACCCACTCACTCACCATCAATGTTATTAGGTTTATTAACGGGTGAACATGACCAAGTGTCTGTATATGATTTTGGGATTGATAATCAGACAGAAGCTGATGGTCTTGCAGTAGGAAGGCCTTCAAAGTTTGTCGGGAAGTTAATGAAAAATAAATTAAGTGGTATATATACAGTTTCAGATTCAGTATTGATTAAACTTCTTAAATTAATTTATAATAAAAATTCTATTAAATTAGAGCCCTCAGCTTTAGCTGGAGTTTATGGTCCAGTGAGATTAATGAAAGATAAAGAGAAAAATAAGTTTTATAAAAAAATAAAGTTAGATATACCAACTAAAATTAATCATCTTATCTGGGCAACTGGTGGTAGTATGATACCAGATAAAGTATTTAAAGAGTATTTAAAAAATAAATAATTTTATATAAAGTTGATCAAGGTTAGTTTGTACATAAAAATGATTATTTTGTATAAATATAGATTAATTTAGTAAAACATGCTATACTTTTTATATAATATAAGACCAAAAGTAAAAAATGGAATATCTATTAGATAGTAATTAGAATAATAAAATAACAATCCTAAAGAAAATACTACCCAGAAGTAAAATAATATTTTTTTCATCTAATCAACCCCAATACTTTAAATAATATACACCTCAAATCT
>JAIPEV010000038.1 GCA_021736965.1 Halanaerobiales bacterium
TAAGTCTTTTATAAATTCTTTTCTAGATTTTTTTTGATAGAGTTCAGTCTGTAACTCTTCATATTTATCTTCTAAACTATCATATTTGAGTCTATTTTGGTCAAGCTCAACAGATAATTTTTCTTTTTTATTAATAGTTTTATTAATTTTTTGTAAGGTATCTTCGATTTCTTGATCATACTTTTTTTCTTTATCGTTTAGATACATTTTTTCTTTTAGTACTTTTTCTTTTCTATCCTTTAAGTCAGAAATGACTCTTTGTTTGTACTTAATTTGTTCTTTAATCTTATCAAAGTCTCTTTTTAGCTGATTTATATCAATATTATCAGCAAAAAGATTTTCTCTATATTCGTTTAGTTCTTGTCTGGCATTTTTTAACTTTTCTACCTTTGTTTCATATTTTAGCTCAATTTCATCTTTTCTTTTTTCTAACCGATTAAGTTCTTTTTTTTCTTTAGCTCTTTTGGACTTTAAATCAGTTAACTTTTCATAAGATTCCTTTAACTGTTCAATAATATTATCGATATCATTACTTAGATCATCTTTTTCTCTTAAAAGACTGTTCTTTCTTTCTTTAATAATTTTAATCCTATTTTTAGTCTCTTCACTTTTAGCATTTAAGTTATAGTATTGATCCCTTTTATTATCATAAGAGATTTCTAAATCTCTTAACTCTTCTTTTTTTCTTTGAAATATTGTTTTCTTTTTGTTGCTTATTTCTTCTTTTTTATCAATTTCAGTCTGGTATGAATCTTTTTTGACCTTTAATTGATCTAATTCTTTAATTAATTTATCATAAAGATCTAAAAGTAAATTGATCTCAATATCTTTTAGTTCATCTTTTAGTTTTCTATATTTTTTTGCTTTTTTTGCTTCCTTTTCCACCTTATTATATTGCTTTTCAATTTCCCATACTAGATCTTTTATCCGTTGTAAATTATCATTTGTCTTTTTTAGTCTTTTTTCTGCATCTGTTTTTCTCGAATTATACTTACTAATTCCAGCTGCTTCTTCAAAAAGTTCTCTTAAATTTTCAGGTTTTGAATTTATTATCTGGGTGATCTTACCCTGACTTACAATTGAGTATGAGTTGTTACCTAAACCTGTATCCATTAAAACTTCATTAACATCTTTTAGTCTACATTTACTATCATTGATTAAATAGTCACTTTGTCCATCTTCTGTTACTTCTCTTGATATTTTTACTTCATCTGTATCTATATCAAGTATTCTTTCAGTGTTATCTAAATATAGCGAAACCTCTGCAGAACTTGCAGCAGGAAGTTTTTCACTTCCAGAAAATATTACATCTGCCATCTCAGTTCCTCTTAAGTTTTTAGCACTCTGTTCACCTAATACCCAACGCACAGCATCAACAATATTACTTTTCCCACTACCATTTGGACCTACGATAGCTGTTATTGGAGTGTCAAATCTTAAGTTTATTGTATTTGCAAAGGATTTAAATCCCTTTATCTTTATCTTTTTTAAAAACAACTATTTCACCTCTTAATCTCACTTCATTTACAAGAGAAAAACCTATCCCTCTATCTAGGATAGGCCCAGAGTTATAAATAATTTATATTCTTTTTATTGTCTCCTGGGTGCAACCGTAAACTTAATGGCTGTTCTAACCT
This sequence comes from Halanaerobiales bacterium, assembly GCA_021736965.1. GTDB lineage: Bacteria > Bacillota > Halanaerobiia > Halanaerobiales > M55B127 > M55B127. The sequence goes on from JAIPEV010000038.1 coordinate 1,638, forward strand.
CGTCGTCAATATCTATTTCTATAAATTCAGGAATCATTATCAGATCAATTCCAAGTGGTGCAACATAACCTCTTGAAATAGCGATTGCTTTTACTGTTTGATTTATTGCACCAGCTCCTATTGCTTGTAACTCAACCTTACCTTCATCTCGAACTACTGCAGCTATTGCGCCTGCTACAGATTTAGGATCAGACGTACCCGATACTTTTAATGTTTCCATATAATCTCCCCCTTTTTTACTGCATAGGTTGTTTTTTTAACCTAACATATTTTGTATTTTTTCTCTGCTTAATAGCTTATATTCACCCGGTTGTAAATTTCCCAATGAAATATTACCAATCCTAATCCGCTTTAAACTGACAACTTCATATCCTAATTTTTTAAACATCCTTCTAATCTGTCTATTGATTCCTTGATGAATAGTCACTCTATATGTAGAATTCTTGCTGTCCTGGTTAACCTTTTCAAGCTTAGACTCGGCTGTCTTACCCTCTTTAAGGTAGATACCCTTTTTAAAATTATTTTTCTCTTGTTTGGTTAAAGACCCATTTACTACAACTATATACTCTTTATCTAATTGATAAGAAGGATGAGTAACTTTGTGAGTTAAATCGCCATCATTGGTCATTAAAAGCAAACCACTGCTGTCCATATCTAATCTGCCAATCGGATAAATTCTTTTATCAATACCGTTAATTAAATCTGTAACTTTCTTTCTTTTATGGGGGTCGTTCACAGTTGTGATATATCCAGTAGGTTTATTTAATTTTATATATATTTTTTTTTCTTCTTGAATAGGTTCTCCATCAACTAATATTTTATCATGTTTAGGGTCAACTTTAAAACCCATTTCTTTTATTATTTTACCATTTACTTTTACTCTTCCTTCAGAGATAATTTCTTCAGACTTTCTTCTTGATGCAACTCCAGCATGAGCCATTACCTTTTGAAGGCGTTCCATCTACTTACATCTCCTTTTATTATATCTATATTATTCTTTAAAAAACGATATATTCCTTTATTATTCTTGCTCAAATACTTTTTTATAGTCAATGTCTTCAATCTTAGGTAACTTTGATAGATCACTTAGACCAAATTTTTGTAAAAATACAGTTGTTGTACCATAGATTAGTGGATTACCGATCGTTTCTTTTCTTCCCTTTTCTTCAATTAAACTATACTTTTCTAATGTAGAAAGGACCCTTTCTACATTTACACCTCTAATTGATTCGATCTCTCTTCTTGTTAGAGGCTGTTCATAGGCAATAATTGCAAGTGTCTCTAAAGCTGCAGAAGATAACTTTTTATGTTTTGATATATTTAGATAATCTAATATCAAATCTCCATATTCCTTCTTTGTTTCAAATACAAAATGATCATTGTATTTGTTTAACTCAAAACCATGAATTTCTTTTTGATATTCTTCATGTAGATTTTGAATTAAGGGTCTTAATTCAGATATCTTTTTATCGATCACTCTCGATAACTTATTTATACTTACCGGTTCATCAGCTGCAAATATTACTGTTTCTAACTTAGCTAATTCTTTATCTTCCATTATTAACACCTACTTTAGGTTAATACAATTTCAATTGGTGCAAACAATTCTTCTTGTTTCACCTTAACTTTATTAGCTTTTATCAGTTCTAATATACTTAAAAAAGTAACTACTACTTCCATAACATTATTATGATCTTTTATTAATTTGAAAAATGAGACCTGTTTATAGTGTCCTAAGATATCCAAAACATAGTTGATCTTTTTTTCAACCTTTATCTTTTCAACAATGATATGTTCAACCTCTTTAATATCTTCAATTTCTAACTCATTATCAGAATAGATTGCTTTTAAGTAAATTTCTTTTAGATCTTTTAGATTAAAATCAATAATGACTTCTTCTTCAAAGTCTTTGATTTTTTTTAATTCAACAGTATTTTTAAAGACATTTCTCCTTGTTTCAAAGTCATCTGCTAAAACAAAAGAAAGTTCTTTGTACAACTGGTACTTCTTTAATCTTTGTACAAGGCTTTCTTCATCTTCTTCTTGATCTTGATCATCAGTTTTAGGCAAAAGGTAACGGGCCTTAATTTCAATTAACTCTGCTGCAATAACTAAAAATTCACTGGTAAACTCTAAGTTCATTATCTGCTGATCAATATAGTCTAAGTACTCACCTGTGATCTTAGCTAAAGATATTTCACTAATTTCAATTTTGTTTTTTTTAACTAATTGATATAAAAGTTCTAAAGGACCTTGAAAAGTATTTAGTTTTACTTCATAATCCATCTTTTATCACCTTATCTTTACTGAATCAATAAACTATAAAAAAAGTTAACAAATGGACTTATTAACTTCCACAAAAGGCCTGTATATGCCAAGACTAAAAGAATAACCATTCCTATTGGTCCCTGTAGTTTATTTAAATATTTATTTAAATTTTGAGGTAAAATGCCTCTCAAAATATTTGAGCCATCAAGTGGCGGAATTGGTAGTAAGTTAAAAAATCCTAAACTTAAGTTAATAATTACTGCCAGTATTAAAAACCTTAGGATAATATACTGTAAATCACTTACTCCTGAACTTAATGAATTAAAAGATCCTACTGATAGAAAAGCAAAGTATGCTCTAAAGATCAAAGCAAAAATTATAGCCATTATCATATTCGAACCTGGACCTGCAACTCCTACCAACATCAACCCCTTTTTGGGATTTTTATAGTACCTAGGATCGATTGGAACCGGCTTTGCCCAACCTATTCTTCTAGTTATTAATAAAACCAAACTACCCATTAGATCTAAATGAGCTATAGGATTAATAGTAAGTCTCCCATTATCTTTTGGGGTTGGATCACCTAAAAGATAAGAAACATAACCATGTGAATATTCATGTATAGATAACGATAGTAATAAAATTGGTATAACTAAGATTAGTTCCATAATATTAGACATCGTTTACTTCCCTTCTAAATTCTTTTTTATCTTTTTTGAATAAGCAAGCTGTTTTTTCTTTGTCTTTAAATTTCCTTTTAAAAGTTGTGTTTTAACCAGTTCAAGGGCCTTACTTATTAACGGGCCCTCTTTATAGCCAATATTTAATAAATCATTCCCATTTATAGATATTTCAATATCTGATATTTGATCAAGGTAAAAGAAGATCTTTTCTTTTAACTCTTTTTGATCATATAAAGCCATTAGTAATACTAACTGTTCATTTGTATAGTCTTTTAAAATACTATATAGGTCAACTCGGCCTGAATTATTAACTATATTTTTTGCTACATATTCTTTTGGTCGAAATAATAATACATTTTTTATCTTTTGCTTTAGTGACCAGCTATTTATTATACTAGAAGGTATTGAAGACATAATAAGTGAAAAATATACAGGCCATTTCTTTACATTATAGTTATTTTGATCAAAATATGCAAGATATTTTTTCGCTCTTTTGTACTTCTCTTTTATCTTTACCGGTAAATTGTACTTATCATAAATCAAACGTAAAAAGGGAATCTCTTTTAATAAATCGATAAATTCAAGATCAACATTTTCTCGAAATAAAAGTTTTAACTCCTTATAGATACGGGGAAATGTTACATCGGAAAATCTACTGAGCCTAATTGCCTCTTGCATTAAAGCCCTTGTCTCTTCATCAATTAATAAATTTAACTGTAACACTAACCTAATACCCCTAACTATTCTAGTCGGATCATCTAAAAAACTAAAACGATGTAGTACTTTTAAGATCTTTTTTTCCACATCTTTTCTCGCTTTAAAAAAATCATATAAAGAACCGTATTCTTTAGGATGTAATGCAACAGCTAAGGCATTAATTGTGAAATCTCTTCTAAAAAGATCATCAAAAATATCTGCCTTTTTTACTTTAGGTAGGGCACCTGGGTGAGTATATAACTCGTTTCTAGAAACTGCAAAATCGAGATCATACTGTTTTAGTTTCATACTACCGGTTTGAAAGTGTTGATTGTATTTATAGGAAACATCATAACTTACAGCTATTTCTTTAATTAGAGATTCAATGTCTCCCTCAACAACAAAGTCAAAATCATTATTACTTTTATTTAATAGGAGATCTCTTACCATACCACCAACTAAAAATATTTTACAGTTATTTTTATCTGCAATCTTTCCAATATTTTTAAAGAGCTTCCTGACCTGATTTGGAAGTTCATCTAATCTATTTATTATCTTTTCTTTTTCTGGTGTGATAGAAACTAAAGAACTTACATATCTATTTTGGTTTTGATTTTCTGTCTCTTCTTGATAATATTGATTTAAAATATCTCTTCTAGTAATTATTCCAATAAGATTACCCTCTTTATCTTTAACAGGTAGTCGACCAATATCATGTTTAACCATCTTTTCTTGTGCCTTATGGATCGTATCATAAGGTTTAATAAAGATTAATTTTTTGGTCATATATGCCTTGATTGGAACCCGATAGATATCTTTTTTGACATTTAATCTTCTCAGATCTCTTGTAGTAAAAATCCCTTTTATATTTTTATTTTGATCTACTGCTAAAACACCAGAAATATTTTTGTCTTTTATCATTTCTTTTACTTTATTTACCTTTGTATTTTGATTGACCGTTACTGGCTTTTTCATTACATCTTTAACTCTTAACGCAACTTTAACATTATCTCTGATAGCAGTTTCTAACTTATTTTGAGCAATTTCAAGATCGGTCTTTAAAGAAACAGAACCTGCCCCAAAATGACCGCCACCTCCTAATTTATCGAAAATATCTTCTAAATTGACATTTTCATCACTACTTCTACCAATGATAATTACTTTCCCTTCCATCTCTACTAAGATGAAAATAACAGAAAGTTGATAAAGTAACTTTATTTTTTCTGCAACATTATTTAAACCAGTTACGTAGTGAGGATATTTCAAGCTAAAATAAGTGATATCTGTATCTTTAATCTTTAGATCCTTTCTATGTTTGATTAGTAAATCAAATACTTTTTTTTGACTCTGATTGAGTGTTTCCAGTAAATATTCATTAATTATTTTTTTATTTGCTCCCATATCTAAAAGATAAGCAAAGGCGATTAGGTCTTCTGATTCTGTATTTAGATGCATAAAGTTACCTGTATCAGCAGATATTCCAAGAGCAAATAAGGTCACTTCAGATCTGTTCAACTTCACATTTTCTCTTTTTAACCTATTTACCAGGATTGAAGTTGCTGAACCTACATTTTCTGATAGATCGATATCGATCCAGTCCAGTTTCAGATGTGGATGATGATCATAAACAATTACTTCCACATTTTCAATATCAATAAAATCATTAAATGTACCTAATCTATCAATTTCATGGGTATCAATTATAATTACTCTTTTAACTTTTTTATATTCTATTTGATCATATTTATAGATTTCAAATTCATCTTTATAAAGTGCCAGAAATCTCTGAGCTAAGGATGTCATATTTTCTGAAATTACAACTTTAGCATCTGTATACAGTTTTGCAGCAGCAATCATGCCTGCCAAACCATCGATATCGGTATTTTCATGTGATATAATTAAATCCATGAAATCATCCCCATTTTAATCTTAGGTTACTAAGTTAAGCTTTTCATTATCACAGGCTTGTCTACCTACTTTAGCCATATCTATCCAGTTCCCATTTAATTTAACCCTTACAACATCAGCTGTAAAGTCGTTTTTAGTACCTTCAACTGAGCTATTTGATAAAAGCCAACTACCTACTCCATAGATATCAACTGGGACCTGTGATTCTTCAAACTCATTAATTTTCTTTGGTTTGAATCCACCGGTTGCAATTATCTTGACATCTTGACAGAACTTCTTGGCAGTTTCAACTTGGTCTGGCTTTAAATCCCAGTCAATGTAAGCCTTATCAAGTTCTTTTCTTAACTTAAATACAAGTCTGGCATTAACCCCATTATCTAACTTTTTATCACCTAATGGTTCAATACTTTTATCACGTAAACTTGAAGAATTATCCGGTCTTACCCCAAATAGTTTATACTTTTTAGTTTCTTCTTTATTACCATTTTCTTTTAGCTTAATATATTTATCAAACATAGCTTTTAATACATTAAGACTGGTCTTTACACAGTCATTATCAAAATCGACCAAAGCAATTCTATTTACATCTGAAGGCATTAGCCTTGAAAACTGCAACATTGCTTCGACAGTATCACCTAAAAATGAAGCAATATAAGAATGGCTAATTGTACCTCCACCTTTACCACCCCACCAGACTCCCTGTTCATCTGTGGATACATATCTAGTCATATTTTGACCATAGTCCTCATTGTATGCATTTACACCAAGTGAATAAGCATAGCCGTGAAGTGCCTGTAACTTATAATGAGCAAAGCGGGCTGGGAAAAATAGTATATCTTTGCCATTAGCTGCTTCCATAACCTGATATACATTTGTTGCAATCCTTGATGCTTCAGTTAAAGAACCAATAATTGGTGTCTCTAAATGAGCAAAGTCCCTATATCTTCCCCTTATTTTTATTATCGGATCAACCCGGTTTGGATTACCGTTATAGTAACCTTTTAGTCCATCTTGACAGGCTAAAACCTCTAGATCATTATAGGTATTGATAAATTCACCATCTTTATCTTGATAACCGGTAGCTGATTTAAGTAAAGCTACAGCTTCATCAATTCCCCCTAAAATACAGAATGGTTTTCTTCTTGGAAAAATCTGCATTTCAACCTTAAGGTTTCCGATATCTTCTTCTTTAAATCTATATCCCTCTTCAGACAGACCGGTTAATATTTTACTTATGTTTCTAAAGTATACATCTGAATACCAGCCTCGTCTCATTCTCTCTTTATCAATTTGAAATTTATCAATAGGAAGCCTTTCATTATCAAAAATACTCATTAACTTCACTCCTTGTTTAAATTGAAATACTTATTCAATAATTTTATAGACTAAATTTCTTTTTTTAACTGAATTATTGCTTATAGTAAAGGATCTATTTAGCTTTCCTAATGCTTGCTCTAAGTTTTTATCACTATTATAATAAAGTGTAGCTAATTTATCTCCTTTTTTTACTTTTTCCCCATATTTTTTATTAACAATTACACCAACTTCATTTAAAATCTTATCCCCTTTTTTCTCACGGCCTGCTCCAACTAACATTGCAGCTAAACCGATCTCTAAAGCATTCAATTTATCGATATAACCAGATTCTTTAGCCTCAATACTCACTTTATACTCAGCCTTTTTAAATTTATCTGGATCTTCAATATAGTTAAGATCTCCACCCTGGTTTTTAACAATCTTTTTGAACTGTTGATAGGCCTTATTAGATTTAATTAGTCCTTTTAAAAGTTGATAACCATCTTTATAGTTATCCACTCTTTTACCTATTAATAACATATTGGCTCCTAAAGTTAAACAGAGTTCTTCTAAATCTTTAGGACCATTTCCCTTTAAGGTCTTTATTGCCTCTTTTACTTCAAGATTGTTACCAACTGCATTTCCTAATGGTTGTTCCATATCAGTTAGTACTGCAATAGTTTTTCTGCCCAACTTATTACCAATATTAACCATTATATGGGCGAGCTTTTCAGCACTTTCTAAACTTTTCATAAAAGCACCAGAACCCACTTTAACATCGAGTACAATACCATCGGCTCCTCCCGCAATTTTTTTACTCATAATACTGCTTGCAATTAAAGGAATTGAATCAACGGTAGCTGTAACATCTCTTAGAGAGTAAAGCTTTTTATCTGCAGGAGTTAAATTTCCGGTTTGACCGGCAATAGCAGCCTTTATTTGATTCACATTTTCAATGAACTTATTCATTGAAAGGTCGGTCTTAAAACCAGGTATTGATTCTAGCTTATCAATAGTTCCACCGGTATGTCCTAATCCCCTGCCTGACATCTTAGCAACAGGAAGTCCTGCCGCAGATACCAGAGGAACTAAAACTAAAGATGTTGTATCACCTACTCCACCTGTACTATGTTTATCTACCTTAACTCCATCAATTAATGATAGATCAATTTGATCACCTGATCTTGCCATTGCCATTGTCAGATCAGCTGTTTCGCGATCGTTCATTCCATTAAAATATATTGCCATTGCTAATGCAGAGATCTGATAGTCAGGTATATCACCATTAGTAAAACCTTCTATTAAAAAATCTATCTCTTTTTTATTAAGTTTTTTGTTATCTCTCTTATTTAAAATTAGATCATAAACCCTCATCAATAACACCTCCATACTACATTTTCTTTAAAACACCCTTAATTAACTTTGAAAATTTAGGTTTAACTTGTTCAGCAATCTCCATAACTTCCTTATGATTAAGAGGTTTAGGTAGTACTCCTGCCGCCATATTTGTTATACAAGAGATTCCTAATATATTAATTCCCATCTGGTTTGCTGTAATCGTTTCTGGAACTGTTGACATTCCAACTGCATCAGCCCCAATACTCCTTAAATGTCTTATTTCAGCTGGTGTTTCATAACTTGGTCCACTTAAGGCTACATATACTCCTTTTTTAGTTTTTATCTTGTATTCCAGGGCAACTTCTTCTGCTAGTTTAATTAAGTCTTTGTTGTATACCTCTGACATATCTGGAAATCTCGGTCCAAACTCTTTTAAATTTTCTCCGATAAGTGGATTTTCACCTAAAAGATTAATGTGATCTTTAATGATCATGAAATTACCTGGTTTGAAGTTTCTATTAATCCCTCCAGCGGCATTAGTTACAATTAAGTTTTTTACACCTAATTTATAGAAAACTCGAATTGGAAGGATAACTTCCTTTATTGAGTATCCCTCATAATAATGGAAGCGACCCTGCATTGCAATTACTTTTTTTTCTTCTAAGTTTCCAATTACAAACTGACCGGCATGTCCTTCAACTGTTGAAACAGGGAAGTTAGGTATATCTTCATATTTTATATAAATACTATTTTCTATTTCTTCTGCTAGTACCCCTAAACCTGATCCTAAAATTAATCCAGTATCTGGCTTTATATCTATCTTCCTTTTTATATAATCGACTGCTTGATTAATCTTTTGAATCATAACGATCCCCCTTTAATATATCTTTAAGAAAACTATTTCCATACTCTAACTTTTTTAAATTGAAAACTTCAGAAATTGTTGCCGCTATATCAGAAAATGTTTCTCTAATTTTAAGATTATAGTTTTCTTTTATCTGATCACCATATAATAAAAGTGGTACATACTCTCTTGTGTGATCTGTTCCTTTGAAAGTAGGATCACAACCATGATCGGCTGTGATCATTAATAGATCATCTTGATCCATCTTTTTAATAATCTCAGGTAGTCTCTGATCAAAATCTTTTAAAGCCTTAGCATAACCATTTGCATCTCTTCTGTGGCCAAATGTCATATCAAATTCGACTAGATTAGCAAAAATAAATGAAGGTTTGCTATGATCCATAAATTCTAATACGGCATCAACTGAGTCCATATTATCAACAGTATGGTTTGATTTTGTAATACCTTGATTAGAAAATATATCTTCAATCTTTCCAACTGCTAATACAGAGATATCATTTTCTTTTAATATATCTAATATTGTATCTTTTGGTGGAGCTAAAGAAAAGTCCTTTCTTTTTTCGGTTCTTTTGAAGTTGCCTGATTGTCCAATAAACGGTCTAGCAATTACTCGAGCAACTCCGTGTTCTCCTTTAAGGATTTCTCTAGCCTTTTCACAGATTTCATATAACTGGTCAACAGATATTACATCTTGATGGGCTGCAATCTGAAAAACACTATCAGCTGAAGTATAAACAATCGGATAACCTGTTTTAATATGTTTGTTTCCTAACTCTTCAATTATTATAGTTCCTGAGGCAGCTTTATTTCCTAAAATATCAGTTCCAATTGCCTCTTTAAATGGTTCAATAACCTCTTTTGGAAACCCATTTGGATAAGTAGGAAAAGGCTTAAAGGTTACTAATCCTGATAACTCCCAGTGACCTGTTGTTGTATCTTTTCCAACTGATTTTTCTTTCATTTTGGTATATACACCACTACTTTTAATCTCACTATTTAATCCTTTTATCTTATCGATTTTCCCTAGACCTAATTTTTCCAGGTTTGGTAAGTTAAGTCCATTAACCGCTTTGGCTGTATTAACTAATGTATTAGAGCCCTTATCCCCATAATTATCTGCATCAGGTAAGGCACCAATACCCACACTATCTAAAATTACTAAGATAACTCTATTAAGTTTTGAAAATTCTTTTGTCATCTTAACATCCCCAATTC
>JAIPEV010000039.1 GCA_021736965.1 Halanaerobiales bacterium
CATCTGTACTATTAATATATACTTTTACAGTTATTCTTTTAGTATATACTTTAAACTGATCATTTTTTAACTTTAAAAAGATTATATTGCCTGTGACCTTATCTTTTCTTAATCTTCTTGTAACTTTTTGACAAAGCTTTAATAAATACTTATACAATATATCTTTATCATTAACATCCTTATCAAATGTAATTTCATTACTAATTGATTTCATCTTTTGTTTGGTAGTTACTTTTCTTAAATCTTTACCTCTAATTAAATCAAATAAGTTTTTACCGTTTTTACCAAATAAGCTTTCTAACTCTTTTATAGAAAGATTCTTTAGTTGTTCTATTTTAGAGATACCGATTTCATTTAGTTTCTTAGCACTTTTTTTTCCGATTCCAGGTATCTTTTTTATAGATAGAGGATCAATTATATCAGATATCTTGTCATTTTCAATAATTACTAGTCCATCAGGTTTATCTAAATCAGAACCAATCTTTGCTAAAAACTTATTATTAGCTACTCCAATTGAACAGTTAATACCAATCTTTTTCTTTATTGTTTTTTTAATCTTTTTTGCAATCTGTTCTGAGCTGCCATATAATCTGTGACAACCCTTAACATTTAGAAAAGCTTCATCAATTGAAAGCTTTTCAACCTGTGGTGTGAATTCTTTAAAAATATTAAAGATCTGTTTTGATATTTCACTGTATCTTTTGCTTCTTGCTGGTAAGTATATTCCTTGTGGACATAACCTTTTTGCCTCAGCTATTGGCATTGCAGAATGTATTCCAAACTTTCTTGCCTGATAAGAAGCAGTTGATACTACTCCTCTATTATCAAGTGCTATTCCACCAATAATAACAGGCTTACCTTTTAATTTTGGATTGTCTAACTGTTCAACTGAAGCAAAAAACGCATCCATATCAACGTGAATAATGTTAAGTTTTTCTTTCATCATATAATAAACACTTCAAACATTATTTAAAGCAATTTTTATTAAGTTATCTATTAAACTTTGATAACTAATTCCAGTTGCTTCCCATAGTTTGGGATACATACTGTATCTGGTAAAACCAGGAATTGTATTTATTTCATTTATGTAAATCATATTTTCCTTTAAAAAGAAATCTACACGAGCCAATCCTTCCCCATTGATTATTCTAAAAGCATCAACTGCCATCGCCTTTATTTTATCAGAAACACTTTCATTTAGATCTGCTGGAATTATTAACTTTGTCTTTTCATCTTGATACTTTGACTTATAGTCATAAAACTCATGGGAAGGAATAATTTCGCCAGGAACCGAAGCTTTGATCTCATGTTTACCCAAGACTGCACATTCAATCTCTCTAGCCTTAATCCCTTGTTCAATAATTACTTTATCGTCATATGAAAAAGCTGTCTTTAAAGCATGATCTAACTTATCATTGTTATTTACTTTAGAAATCCCTATACTTGAACCTAGATTAGCAGGTTTAATAAACAAAGGGAATTTATTTTTATAAATAAATTGATCTAACTTATCCTCATATTTAAAATTTTTATTAATTATTAAAAATTCAGTTTGTCTTAAATTATGATAGTCAAAAAGACTTTTCATAACTCCCTTATCCATACCTACTGCACTACCTAATACCTTTGTTCCAACATAAGGGATCCCAATTAAATCTAAAAATCCCTGTATTTTGCCATCTTCACCATATGGACCGTGTATTAATGGGAAGATAAGATCATACTCATTTTTTAAAAGAAGTTTAAAGCCTGTTGCTTTAAGTTCTTTTTGTAATGGAACTTCAAGTAGATTCTCATCAATTAAAATTTCTCTTGATTTATTATTATCTAAGCAGTTACCTTTTTTATCAACTGCTATCGGATAAATATCATATTTGTTTCTATTAGCATAGTTATAGACCGAACGAGCTGACATTATTGAAACTTCATGTTCTTCAGACTTACCTCCAAATAAAATACCTAATTTAATTTTTTTTGTTCTCATATTTTCACCTACTATTAAATCTATTTAAAATAATTTAGTTTCATTGCTTCCTTTACCTCATTTACAGTCTCCTTAGCAATCTTTTTGGCTTTTTTAGTTCCATTTATTACTATTTCATCGACAAGATCAGGTTTATTAAGATACTGTTGCCTTCTGGCTCTAATTGGTTCAAATATTTCATTTATAGCATTTGCCAATCTTTTTTTGCAGTCAACACATCCTATTGTACCAGCCTTACATCTCTTTTCAATTTCTTTAAGATTATCTTCATTAAAAGCCCTGTGATATTCAAAAACAGTACAAACTTCTGGATGACCAGGATCAGTAGCTCTAACTCTAGCCGGATCTGTCTTTGCAGACATAACTTTTTTTTCGACTTCTTTTTTACTATCATTTAGATAGATCGCATTATCAAGTGACTTACTCATCTTATTTTCGCCATCTAATCCTACTAACCTAGGTATCCTACTAATTAATGGTTCAGGTTCTTTAAATACAGGCTTATATAGTTGATTAAACTTACGAACTATCTTTCTAGTTTGTTCAATATGAGGTAGTTGATCTTGTCCAACCGGAACTAAATCTGCTTTACAAAATGTAATATCAGCAGCCTGACTTACCGGATAACCTAAAAATCCATATGACATTTCTCTATATCCATATTGATCAGCTTCAGATTTAATTGTTGGATTTCTTTGGAGTTGATTTACTGTAACTATCATTGAATAAAAAATGGTCAATTCTGCAATCTCAGGTATCATGGATTGGACTAAAATTGTTGTTTCTTCTGGATCAATTCCCACTGCCAGATAATCTTCAGCTACCTGATGAACATCATTAGAGAGTTTATCTGGTTGATCAAAATTTGTTGTTAAAGCCTGTATATCTGCTATTATTAGAAATGTATCATATTCATGTTGTAACTTTAATCTGTTTTCTAAACTTCCTACATAATGCCCTAAATGAAGTTTGCCTGTAGGTCTATCTCCTGTTAAAATTCTCTTTTCTTTTTCCAAGTTAAAATCACCTTCCTTAGTATCTTGACTATATCTGAGCAATTTGATACTATATAAATTACTGTAACACATTATAAATAAGGAGAATAAATATGGATAAAACAAGAATGACTAAACAAAGAAAAACTATTATAAACATATTAAAAGATACTGATACACATCCAACAGCTGAGTGGATTTATGATCAAGTTAAAAAAGAGATCCCTAAGATTAGTCTTGGTACAGTTTATAGAAATCTTAATTTATTGGCAGAAAAAGATCAAATCACTGTAATTAACTATGCTAATGAACAAAGCCATTATGATGGTAATACCAAAAACCATTACCATTTTAAGTGCAAAAATTGTAAACGTATATATGATCTTGATTTAGATTTATTTTCAAAGGATTTAAATAAAATAGCAAATCAAAATACTAATTTTAAAGTTTCAGATCATCGCCTTGAATTTTATGGCTTGTGTCCAATCTGTAAATAACAGTTATAATATTTCTAATATATTATTTATCAACCTTTTGAACTTTGGTTTTACTTTCTTTGCTACCATCATCACTTCTTCATGAGTAAGAGATTCTTCATCTTTACCTTTCATGACATCAGTAATACACGATATTGCGAGATTATCTAATCCAGCATGAGTACCAGCAATTAACTCTGGTACTGTAGACATTCCAACTGCATCAGCACCGATTAACCTTTGAAACTTACTCATTGCATAACCCTCATAGACAGGACCGGTAATTGCTAAATATACCCCCTTCATGATATGAATATCTGCTTTTTTTGCAGCCTTTTCAGCAACTTCAATCATCTCTTGGGGATGGGCTTCTGTCATTGCAGGAAAACGAGGACCAATTTCATCATCATTTTTTCCAATTAATGGATTGTTATTCATAAAATTTAGATGATCAGTTAAAACCATAAGATCACCAGGTCTAAAGGTTTTATTTAAACCTCCGGCAGCATTTGTTATAATCAACTTAGAAATTCCAAGCTCTTTCATAATCCATACTGGGAATGCAATTTCTTTCATTGTATAACCTTCATAATAATGAACTCTTCCATTCATGGCAACAATATCTTTACCAAATTTTTTTCCAAATACAAACTCTCCAGCATGTCCTTCAACTGTAGATACTGCCATCCCCGGAACTTCACTATACTTTATTATTTTTTTGTCTTCTAACTCATTACTATATTCACCTAGTCCAGAACCTAATATTAAACCGATCTTAGGATCAATATCTAACTTCTGTTTTATAAAGTTAACTGCTTTAATTCTTTTTTCTTTAAATTCGATCATTTGTATACCTCCAAAAATATTAAATGTTATTTTCAATTTCTTTTTTTGCTAAAGAATCAACCTTTTCATTATACTCATTTCCCTGATGAGCTTTAACCTTTCTAAATTTAATTTTCTTTTTATTGATCAACTTGTCAAGTTCTTGCCATAGTTTAAGATTTTTAACCTCCTTATTACTAGAAGTTTTCCAACCTCTCATCTTCCAGTCCTTTAGCCATTCATTTATTCCTTTTACTACATAGTTAGAATCAGAATATAAAACTATACTTTTATTTTTTCTTATAGCTTTTAAAGCTTCTATTACAGCTTTAAGTTCCATTTGATTATTTGTTGTATCTGGGTTAAAACCTTTAATAATTATCTCTTTATCATCATCAAAAATCAAAGCAGCGTATCCTCCAGGGCCCGGATTTTTATAGCAAGATCCATCAGTATAGATTACAATTTCATCTTTATTAAAGGTATAATAATCATCTTTGCTGTCTAAAGATCTATAGTATGGTTTAATATCTAAAATAGGTGTCCCATTTAATGCATCAATACCTGTTATATATATTTTATTATCTTCAATATACTTTACTCCAACCGTACTTAATCCAATCTTATTAGGCCTATTTGGTGTTCTGGTAGCAAAAAGTCCTCTCTTTTTATTACTAGTAGAGTAAGTAGGATTAATTATTAATTTTGTTTCTTCATCAAGTTTATTTAAATAAAAAAGTACAATAAGATAATCATACTTATTGAGGCCTTTCAGTCCTCTTTGGTACTCTTGGTTTATTGATAATACAAATTCACCATCAGCCTCTATATCTGGTTGACGAGGTATATTATCGTTATTATTATAGGGAGTTATTATCTCTCCAATAGGTTCAAATTTAATCATCTTTTATCACCTTCATCTTCTTTAAGTTGCTCTAGATATTTGACAGCTCTTCTTAGGTGCGGAATTACTATAGAACCACCTACTACTAATGCCACACTAAATACTTCATATATTTCATCTTCTGAGATACCTTCTTGATAACATTTATCGATGTGATAGTTTATACAGTCATCACACCTTAAGACCATTGATGCAACTAAACCTAGCATCTCTTTTGTTTTTACTTTTAAACTACCTTTTTTATATACATTAGTATCTAAGTTAAAAAACCTTTTGATTTCTAAGTTATCAGACTCAAATATTTTTTTGTTTAATTTTTTTCTTTCTTCCCAAAAATCATCTTTTTTTTCTGACATATTTACCCCCATAAATTTGACTATTACTATCATTTTTAAGTATATAATGATTTTTATACCATATCAAACAAAACTGTTTATTTGAAAATACTATTTTTCTTTATAGAAATCATCTAATTTTTTACTTATTTCTTCTTTTTCTTTCATTATTTTTTCTTTTAATTTACCAGTTGGGCCTTCTTCTTTTAGATAATCATCCTTAAAAAATGTACCTATTAAATAAAATAGAGCCGAAGGTAAAAACCAGATAATAAAGAGCACATAGTATATAAAGTTAAGCTCGATATTAAAACCTAAAATCTCTGTGATAAAAATCTTTCTACTAAGATAACCTAAGTTTTGTGGTAATACCAATAAAACTATTATTACAACAAATATATTAGTCGAATAAACCAAAATATAGTTTTTAATTATATTCCAGATTAATCCACCTCTTCTTTTTTCATTCTCTTTAAGGTTTCTGAATGAAAAGTATAAAGGTAATATAACTGGCCAGGAAATGATTATCCCTAATGACCAAAAAATCCATTTATTTTTTCTATTATAGGCATCAATTGCAACAAATACAGTAATAGGAACAGCTAAAAAGTATGTAAATAGTATTATTGAAATATACATTTTTCAGTCCTCAATTCTTCGATTTAATTATAAAAAAAGGAATTTAGAATCCTTTTTGAACAATACTATTATATTATAATATCTGTGTATATTCAATTTATATAACTTAATATATACTTAATTTAATCAACTAATGCACCTTTTAAAAGGTGCATTAATTGTTTTATTTTTAATATTATAAATTTAATTATTTAATTGTAAAAACTTATCTATTATCCCAATATACCTGGCATTATCATCATCATTATCTACTTTATAAATACTAAAAACAACATAATTAATTCTTGTTGTATTTATTTTAAGAACCTGCTCGCCAACAACACCACCTAATATTTTTTCAAAATCCGTTTCTGATTCGGCCCTAATTTGTTCAACTCCCCAGCTTATAAAATCATCTTTTGTTGGATTGGTAATAGCTAAAAAAGTAGCAACAATAAAAATCAAAATCAAAAAAATCATGAAATTTTTCATGTATATCACCCTTCTATTTATGCTTTTTTATGAACTCATTTATTATTGTTAATAAGTTTTGATCAACCTTATATTGATCAGAATGTAGTAGATGATCAACACCTTCAAGTAGATGTAAGTCACTGTATTTACCTAAACTGAACTCAGATAATCTGATAGCATCCTCTTTACTTACCTGTTGATCGTTTAAACCCTGTATAATACTTACTGGTACAGAAGTTTGTTTTAATAATATTGCTGGATCTACTTTTAACCATTCCTTACTAAAATCCCTCTGATTATTAAGGCTTGTATAAACCATCTTAAAATTATCAGGTATATCGTACTTATCAAGATTAAACTCATTATCATTTTCAATTGACTTAATTAAATCATTTAAAGCAGTAGTCAAAACATTAGGATCAGATATTAGACCTTTTTCATATAAGGCTTCATTTTGTGCTTTAATCTGTGTTCTTAATAAATCTTCTTGTTTATAACCGGGACCTGCTAATAGTATTAATCCAGCTAAATCATTAATCTCCTTTGCTACCATAATTGAAAGAGTAGAACCTTCACTATGACCAATTAAAAAGATTTGATTATTTTTTTTGCCCAAATTATTTTTTGCATAGTCAATAATATCTATAATGTCATTCTTATACTGACTAAAAACAGGAGTTTTTTCTGTAATGAGATCTCTACTTTCTTTTACACCTCTTTTATCAAATCTGATAGTTAAGACACCTTTTTTAGTTAAGTAATAGGCAATTTCTTTTAAGTTATTAATTTTAGTATTAATTAATTGAGAGTTACCATCTCTATCAGTAGGACCTGATCCTGCTATTAAAATAGCTAGTGGATTATTTATATCATATACTTCAGGAAAGGTTAAACTGCCTTTTAAGGTCCCATTTAATACCGGTACTTCGATATTTTGTTCAGTTCCATCTAATAACAATTCTTCTTCTTGATCTGAATCACTTTTCTCTGAACTTCCTTTAGTTAAAATAAAGTCAAAATCACTCCCAAACTGAGTAAAAGTCCCAATAATCTGTTCATTTTCATATTTACCATTAAACACTACATCGCCTGGAATACCATTCATAAATAATTTAATATTCTCTTGAGTTGTTTCAATTTCAAGAGGATATTTTTCTAAGTTTTGAGCAGGTATATCAATAGTTCCTAAAAGACTATCTTCTTTTTGAGTTATATTTATTATAACATTCAGATGTTGACCACTAATATCGATATAGCCCTGCCAGTTACCTTCAAACATATTATCATCTGCCCTCATATTTGTTGAGATAGTAAATATAAAAATAGTTACTAATATATATATAATAATCTTCTTTTTTTTAAACATCATATTTCTCCTTTACTTAAATGTATTTTTAAAATATCTCTAAAAATTATCTTAAAATACCTGATTATTCTTTATCGTTAGTGATATCTATATCTTCACTTCTATTTTTACCCTTATTTTTACTTATATTTTTACTCTTTTTCTCCCAGTAAACAAATATTACTGAAAAAATAAAGGTCTGTAAAGTAACCTCAGGTATTGCAAATAGGTGTTCAACAAGAGGTATATCAGTATATATAAATCCTTCTATTGAACCAGGGGTTGCTGCTACAGAACCGATTAACGATAAGCCCCATAACAGGATAAATAACTTAAACCAACCATTTTTTCTTAATATAATACATTCATAGATAGGATAAACTAATAATCCTATAAATAAACCTCTCAATAGTTGTAATAATGGAGCAAAACTAAGAATTATTGAATTATAAGATCTAAAGTTATTGTATACAACCGATGAAGTAAACTGCTTATCGTAGCTTAGATAGTTTCTAAAAAGAAATGCAATTAAAATATAAACAACAACATGTAATATAGAAAACCTTATTAAATAACCTCTCAAAGTTTTTTTCTTCAAAGTATCTCCTCCAAAAGTAAATATGCTTAAATTATATTAATAATTACATTCCTCATCTTTACATAGATCGCTTCTAAAATCAACTTCTATAGTTACATGATCTATACCATAATCTAATAAATCATCTTTAATACTTTCCTTTATTGCAAATATCTTCTTATTTTCCAAATTATCATCTAATACAATATGGGTACTTAAAAGATTCTTATCACCATCCAAACTCCAAAGATGAGTATGATGAACATTAATAACTTGAGGAATTTGTACAATTATCTCCTCAATTTTATCTATAGAAATATTTTTAGGAACTGCCTGTAAAAATATTTTTAATATCTTTTTAAAGTTTTTAGAAACGTTGTAAAGTATATATATTGTTATCAAAATAGATAAAATCGGATCTAAAATAGGTATTTCTTTATATAAATAGATTAAACTTATTATCAAAATAGAAACCCACCCAAGTACATCTTCTAAAAAATGGAGGGTAATGACTTTTTCATTTATTGAGCTACCTTTACTTAATTTATAAGCAGCTAAACCATTTACTGTAATACCAAATAATGCAAATACTAATACCCCTACTGCATTTATTGGCTCTGGACTAAATAATCTTGGTAGTGCTCTCATCAATACAAATATCGACCCTACAATTAAAATTAGACTGTTTAAAAATGCACTGAGTAAAGAAAATCTCGAATAGCCAAAACTAAAGACTTGATCAGGATCTTTTTTTGAATACTTTTCTAAATACCAGGATAAGCCTAATGAAACACTATCACCTAAATCATGAACTGCATCTGATAAAACAGCAAGACTGTTAGTCCACAGACCACCAATAATTTCAATGATTGTAAATAATAAATTGAGAAAAAAAGCAATTTTTATATTACTATAGCTATCAATATGATTATGGCTGTGTTCATGGTTATTGCTTTGATTATTTTTTTTAGCCATTTATATATTACTCCTTTATATTTCTTGCTTTAATATTAAAAATAGAAATTAAAATTAATACAATACTTACAGAAGCCACATATACAATAGACATTATTGGATCTGATAAAATCATATATCTTTTTATAACAATACCTAAATACGCCCATACAATAACTAGACTATAGGCAATATCTTTTTTTAGTAATAAGGATAGTAATGCTAAAATTAATCCAACAATAATAACTAATATAGTCCAAAATACTTCACTTAAACCAAACCCATTCCAGTTAAGATCAACTAATAATGTTGTAACATTTGCAATTGTCGCAACTGAAATCCATCCTAAATAAATACTAAAAGGTAATATAAAGATTGAATATAGTTTCAATGAATAATTTTTTTTGCCAATTTCTAAATTGTTATAAATCTTTATTAAAGATAGTAATATTATAAGCATAAAAACTAATGAAAAAAATAATGAAAGGTTATGCCAGGTAAATATCCAACCAATATTGGCTAGAGAAGAAATGAAAAAGAAAATCCCAATCTTTTCAATTATTTCTTCTTTTTTTTGATTAATATTGCCTTTAAATGATATAAATTGAGCTACAATAAAAATTGCCAATAATAGATAGATCAGACCCCAGATTGAAAAAGTAACACCAGCTGGAACAAATAAATTTGGATACATATCTGATAACTCACCTGTATTATATCCATTAATTGGTAAATAGTTAGCTAAGAAATTAATTAATATTACCATTACAAATGAAATTGAATTTAAAACCTTAAAATGAAAATTATCTTTTATCATCATTTTCTCCTTCTTTCATATTTTTATAATATATAGAAAGTCCTTTAATGAATTTACAGTCTTCATCATTGTTATCAACAATCTTTAGAAACTGAAAATCTAATTTTTTTAATACATTTACTGATCCTAAATTATTTTCATCTACTAAAGCGTAAATGTTTTCTATTTCACATTTGTTATCGAGATCTTTTAAAAGAAAATTACTAGCTTCATAAGCATATCCTTTTTTCCAAAAAGTTGAATCCAAAGCATAAAAAAGTTCTAATTTATCTTGATTACAAGGCATCGGGCCATATCCCACCCAGCCTATCAATTGATGATCATCTCTTTTTTCAATAGCATAAATCATTTTAGAACAATAATAATCGTCAGTATTAAAAAAATTAATAATTTCGTCTAACTTAGCTGCTGCACCTTCTAAAGATAAAGTATCAAAAGGAAGATACTCAATAACCTCTTTTTTTGAAAATATATTAAAAAAACTGTTTAGATCTTTTTTATTAAACTGTCTTAATCTTAAACGGTCTGTATTTAACATAGTAATATTAACTCCTAAATTATTAATTTGTTATTCTTTACCTACTGGGGCCATATATATTAAAAATTCATCTTCCCCATCTACTTCTAAAAGTTCATCAGCTTTTTTTTGATCATATGCATCAACAGCACATGTTCCCGTTTTAATAGATTCTGAAGCTAAATATAGATTTTGACACAGATGACCTACATCGATTGCTGCTAATTTATGAGCTAAAGTACCATACTTATATTCTCCTCTTTTTGGTATAACTGTCCAATAAAATACAACAGCAGCATCTCCAACAAATTTTTGACCATTAGCAGATTCAATTATTTTATTTTTGATGTCCTCTATAGTTTTAATAAATAATAATGAATTTTTATCAGGAATATATCGATAAAGACCTTCCTTTAAATTATTAACTTTCCTTACTATAAGATAGGTTTCAAAAGGATGAACCGCTCCTCCTGAAGGAACAGTTCTAAACCTTAAATTATTACCCCTTAGTCCTTGTGTAGACCAAAGTAAATAAGATAGCTCATTTTTGCTTAAATACTTTTTTGAAAATTCTCGTCTGCTTTTTCTCTTGTTAAATACCTTTTTAATCGAATTAATTTTTAATTTGAGTTCTTTAGGATCAGGCAGTTCAATTAATTCTGCCTCCTTATCATATTCTTTTATAGGTGCAGGTCTTTTTTTGCCCTCATCCTTTGGAGTCATTAACTTATCCCTATTTACCCACTCTGTTGACTTTAAAAATTCTCTTAACTTTTTATATTGTTTTTTCATAGTAGTAACACCTCTAATTATTTTTTTTTATTATTTTACCAAATGGAAACAATGAGATCTTAGCCAATTTTAAACTTTGCTTTGCAAAAGGAATACCAACAATAGTTACTGCAAAAATTAATGCACTAATTAAGTTCACTAAAGCAATCTCCC
>JAIPEV010000040.1 GCA_021736965.1 Halanaerobiales bacterium
AAGAATTGATTGATTCTGCTGAATATAAGCAATTAAAGAAAAAGGAAAGTGCACTATATGATGACAAAGAAGCTACTTCATTACTTAAAAACTATAAAAATGCGAACAAACAGTTACAAAAGGCACGTTCTAATAGTCAACAAGTTAATGAAAAACAACAAAAGAAGTTACAGAGTCTTCAAATGAAGATGGAACAAAATGATGCTATTAAGTCTTATATCGATAGTCAACAAAAGTTTAATAAAGTTATGAACTCTGTTAATAAAATAATTAATGGCTTTATAACAGGTAAAAATGAACAAGAAGAAGAAAAAGAAAAACAACAGTCAAGTCAAATTATTACTTAACTAAAAAAAATATAGATATAAATTATTTAAGGTTCCCAGTTTTGGGAACCTTTTGCTTTTATTACAGTTATACATTTATTCCTGCAAGATAACCAGTTGCAAAGGCAATGTGTAGATTAAAACCACCTGTATAAGCATCAACATCCATAATCTCACCGGCAAAGTAAAGCCCATTAATAAGTTTTGATTCCATTGATGATGGGTTTATTTGTTTAACATCTATTCCACCTGAAGTAACTATACCCCGGTCAAAAGAAACATAATCACTTATTGTAAAGTTAAATTCCTTTAATAAACTTAAGACTGTCTCTCTTTCATCTTTTGTTAACTGATTTACTTTTTTGTTCGTATCAATTTTGGTTCGATCTAGAAATGGATAGATCATTTTGGATGGTAAAAGATCATTTAAAGCATTCTTAAAGTTCTTATTTGCATACTTTTTAAACTCTCTTTTTAATCTATTATCCAGTGTCTGATAATCTAAAGCGGCTTTTAAATCAATAGAAAGTATATAGTTTTTATTTTTCACTTGTTTTAAGTTAGAACTAGCCGAAAGAATAATAGGACCTGAAACTCCGTTTTCTGTAAAAACCATATCTCCAAATTCACTAAATATTATCTGATTTGAAGTATCTTTTATTTTGATTTCAACATTTTTTAAGGTTAATCCTTCCAATCTTTTAATCTCACTTTTTTCATAAAGTTCAAGTGGAACTAAGGATGGATAAATTGGTATTATACTGTGACCAATATTTTTTGCTAAGTTATAACAATCTCCAGTAGATCCGGTCGACTTATATGTAGCGCCCCCAGCTGCCAAAATAACTTTTTCTGAATAATAAGTCTGGTCTTTGTTAGTTTTAATTCCAATAATTTTATTATCTTCTTTTAGGATTTTTATAACTTTTTCATGGATGATCTCAACATTGTTATCTTTTAAATACTTCTTTAAAGCCTTAGTAACATCACTAGCTTTATCTGATTTTGGAAATACTCTATTTCCCCGCTCTACTTTGGACTTTAATCCTAAGTTTTCAAAAAAACTTATTAAACGATTATTGTCCATTGAATAAAAAGCACTATATAAAAAGGAACGATTATTTACAACATTATCTAACATAGTCTCAACATCTGTTTTATTTGTAAAGTTAGATCTTCCTTTACCTGTAATATATAACTTTTTACCTAGTTTATAATTTTTTTCAAATAACAAGACATCATTATTGTTTTTTCCTGCAGTACCTGCAGCCATCATCCCTGCTGGCCCTCCACCAATTACAATTACTTTACTCATAATTACACTCCACTTTTTTAACATATTTTTTTATACTCTCTAATGCCTTTTTTATATTACTTCTTGGTGTGGCTAAATTCATTCTTAAAAAACCTGCACCACTTTCACCAAACCAGTTTCCCGGTTCTAAAGCAACATTATATTCAGTTACTAATTGATTATTTAAAGTTTCTGAACAGTTTATAATACTTCTAAAATCCAACCAAATTAAATAAGTGCCTTGTGGTTTTGAATATTTAACTACTGGAATATTATTATCTATATAATCAGTTGTGAACTCTATGTTTTCTTCTATATATTTAAGTTGAGCTTGTAACCATTCATTTCCTCTACTATAGGCAGCTTTCATTGCTGTCAAGCCAAATATGTTTCCTCTCCCAACCAAATGATCTTTAATACTTAAAAACTTTTCTCTGATTTTTTTATTTGGAATAATCGCAAATGAACTTGATAAACCCGCTATGTTGAATGTCTTACTTGGAGCCATTAATGTAATTGACTTATCTGCAATTTCTTTTGAAAGACTTGCTGCTGGAATATGTTGATTATCACCATATACAAAGTCAGAATGGATCTCATCTGAAACTAAAACAAGATCATTTTCTAAAACAATTTCATTTAATTTATTTAGTTCTTCTTTTTTCCAAACTCTACCTACAGGGTTGTGGGGAGCACAAAAAAGTAATAACCTAGCTCTTTTACAACTATCTTTATTTTCATTATTAAGCTGTTTTTTTAAATCATCAAAATCAATTTCAAAGTAACTTTGCCTATTAATTAATTGGTTATCAACAATCTGTCTACCTGTGTTTTTTACTGTTGAGATAAATGGTAAGTAGACAGGAGTCTGAATTATAATGCCATCTCCCGGTACAGTTAAGGCTCTAATAGATATATTTATAGAAGGTACAACACCATTGGCAAATACAATCCAATCTGTTTTTATATCCCAGCTATAATGACTTTTTACCCACTTTTTTATTACTTCTTTTAACTCATAAGAAGGATAAGTGTAGCCATATACACCATGTTTAACTCTTTTTTTAATCGCTTCTTTTATCTCAGGAGCTGTTTCCCAATCAGAATCAGCTACCCATAGTGGTAAGCATTTATCTTTATTAAATACCTGATCTGTCAAATCCCATTTAACAGAGTTGGTATTTGTTCTATCAATAAGTCTATCAAAATTATACTTCATATTTTCACTCCTAATTTAGTTAACTGTTATAAAAAGTTGTCATTAACTTAATTATATTATCATGATCATTTAAGCCAGTGAGTTCTTTTATCGAATGCATAGATAATACAGGGTTACCTATATCAACAGACTTCACACCTAGATGGCTTAAGTTTATCGGGCCAATCGTTGAACCACCTTTTTGATTTGAGTTATTTACAAACTCCTGATATTTTATTTTATTTTCTATACATAATTTTTTAATAAAAGCTCCTGAATAGCTATCTGTAGTATACTTACGATTACTACTGACTTTGATTACTAAACCTTTGTTTAGTACAGGTTGATTAGTAGGATCATGTTTTTTTTGTTTATTTGGATGTACAGCATGTGCCATATCAGCAGAAACCATAAATGAATTTTCTATCAACTGTAAGTACTCTTCTCTACTTTTATTTAAGCTATAAACAATACGTTCAATTACATTGTTAAGTAAGGGAGAATCTGCCCCAACATCTGTCATACTACCGATCTCTTCATTATCAAATAAGGCGAGTAGCTTAAAAAAACTGCTATTACTATTAATTAAGGCTAAAAGGCTTGCATGTACCATTGCCAAATCATCTATTTGACCAGCACTTAGAAACTCCTTTTTGCTACCCACTATTAATGGTGGCTCAGTATCTCTTAAATATAGATCAAAGTCAAGAATTTTTGTGCTATCAACCCCCACCTCTTGCGAAATTAGTTTTATGATGGCTCCTTTTATATTTTGTTTTTGATCAACAGTTGCCATAATAGGCATTAAATCCCTTTGTTTATCAATCTTATTTTTTTGATTAACTTCTCTATTTAGATGAATAGCCAGATTTGGAATAATCATTAAGGGTTTATCAAATTTTATATTTATATTTTTAATCTGGTCATTATCTTTAATACTTATCCTGCCGGCCAAACTTAAAGGACGATCAAACCATGTACTCAAAATAGGTCCACCATATACTTCAGTATTAATCTTTAAGTAGTTTTTTTCATCTTCAAATTCTGGATTCGGTTTTATCTTTAAACCGGGACTATCAGTATGTGCTCCAATAATTTTAAAACCATTAGTTAATTTATCAATACTACTAGTTGTAAAAGCTATAAGAGCAGAACCATTTTTTATTAAAAAGTACTTACTGTTTTCTTTTAACTTCCATTTACTCTTTAAAGATAACTCTTTATAACCTTCTTTTTTTAATGTATTTTTTACATTATCGACAGCATGATAAGGAGTAGGACTCTTTTTTAAATATTCAATCAATGAGTTAGCATATTTATATCTTTTCATTAGGCTTTTCCTCCTTTTCTTTTAACAGCTTCTATTCCGTTGATAATAGCCTGAGAGATAGAGTCTGCAGCCATAACCCCAACCTTATTAATATCTGCCTTAATCTGGTTTGTAGAAAAAACAAAGATTGTATCACCATCATACATAGTATGAACTGGATTAACTGTTCTAGCCAGTCCATCGTGAGCCATTTCTGCTACTTTTTTAAGCATTGCCTTACTTAATTTAACATTTGTTATGATTACTCCTAAAGTAGTATTGATCCCAAATAAATTAGGAAACTTACTATTTAAAATATCATTATATGATATATATCCATTATCACTTTTAATTCCGGCAATTATCTGACCATTTTTAGGATTAATTATATTACCAACAGCATTACAGACTGTAAGTGTAGAAATTTTAATCTTACCAGATCTTTTTTCCTGATACCCTAAGCCAGATTTAGAAGCCCGTTCTAAACCTAGCAATTTACCACAAGTAGCTCCTGTACCTACCCCATTGGATCCTATTTCAAAGGTCTTTTTGGCATTTTGTGAAGCATAATACCCCTCATTTTTTTCAGGTCTAATAGATTTTGATTTATAGTTTAAATCATATATAACAGCAGCAGGAACAATAGGAATCTTAGCTATATCGGTCTGATAACCTATATTTTTTTCTTCTAAATATTTCATTACTCCATCTGCAGCTGAAAGTCCAAAAGCACTTCCACCGGTAAGTAATACAGCATTTATTTGCTCCATAGCTGTCAGTGGATTTAAAAGGGCTAACTCTCTACTACCAGGTCCACCACCTTTTACACTAACAGATCCAATTAAGGGTTTATTAAATAATAAAGCTGTACAACCAGTACCTGCCTTTTGGTCAGTATAGTTACCAACTTTAATCTCTTTAAAGTTACTAATCTTTACTTCCATTTATATCACCTTATTGTCCTGCAAGTGCATCGACTGCATGGGCAATGATCAATGTATTTGTATATAAGTCATCAATTTTAATATACTCATCTTTTTGATGTGCTAACTTTTCTTCACCAGGAAATAATGCACCGAAAGCAACTCCTTTTGGGACTGCTCTTGCATAAGTTCCTCCTCCAATAGCAATTGGTTCACTATCTTGATCATCAGTAATTTCTCTGTAAACTTTCATTAAATTTTGTACTAAAGGATCATCTTTTGGTACATGTAAAGGCTTTTGATGATTTTTTAATTCTAAAAATACATCATATGAGTTTATTGAATCTTTTATTTTTTCAATAACTTCTTCTTTAGTATTTGTTACTGGATATCTAATATTAACTGTTGTTTTAATCATTTTGTCTAATAGTTCAATCTGGCCCACATTAAAGATTAGTCTTCCAGACACATCATCTTTAAAATCACAGCCAATATTTTCACCATAATATTCCATACCAATTTTTTTATTATAAAAACTAACAAAATCTCCAATATTAAGCTGATCAAGTTCACTTAAAAGTTTAATCATAATCGAGATAGCATTTTTACCATCTTCTGGCATACTACCATGAGCTGAAATTCCATTAGTGATTATCTCATATTTTTTATTTATCTTATTTATTTCAATTTCATAGTTATTCTTATTAATAAATTTACTCACTATATTTTCAAGAGATTTACCATGCTTTGTCTTAATTACTGTCCTACAGGTATCTGGTACCATATTTGGAGCATTCCCACCTTTTAATGAAACCACTTCATACTTATAACCAGATTGGTTTGAAATGTTTTCATCAATATCTAGCTCAAAGTTTAAATCAAAGATCAATATACCTTTTTCAGCATGAATAACTGGATAACCGGCATCTGGACTAAAAGCTATATCTGGTACTTCTTCCTGCTTAAAGTAATATTTTAGTCCCTCCCAACCACTCTCTTCATCTGTGCCAACTATTAGACGTACTCTTTTATTTAACTTAATATCACTATCGATTATAGCCTTTAAAGCATAGAGAGAAGCTACTGCTGGTCCTTTATCATCTATAGAACCTCTACCATAGATTTTACCATCATGAATCTCTCCTCCATAGGGAGGATATGTCCAGTTTGAACCTTCTGGTACAACATCGAGATGACATAATATCCCTAAAATTTCTTGACCTGAACCAATCTCAACATGACCAGCATAACCATCTACATTTTTTGTAGTTAAATCTAAATGTTCAGCAGTTTCTAAAAACTTTCTTAAGGTTAGGTCTATCCCTTCCCCAAAAGGCATCCCCTCTTTTGCTTTACTTTCAACACTTTTAAACTTAATTAAATTTTTTAATGTATCAACGATCTCTTCTTGATAACTGTCAACTGAATTTTTGATCCTATCTTTCATCTACTTTTCCTCCTCTTTTTATAAAATTTACTAATGTTAGTCCTGTTAAAGGTACTAATAATGGAAAAAATGAATATTTAATATATTGAAGGGTATGTACACCCAAAATACCCATCATCATTAATGCATTAATATTCCAGGGAATCAAGGGAGATAAGATTAAACCAGAATCTCCGAGAGATCTTGCTAAGATGCTCCTTGGAACATTGATCTGATCATACTTGCCTGCCAGCATTTTCCCAGGTAAAAATACTGCTAAAAGTTGATTACAACCTAATAAAGCTGTAACAAATGATGAAATCATTGTAACTGTTACCAAATGACTTTTACTTTTAATATTACTTATTATTCTTTCAAGTATTGTATTTAAGATCCCTAATTTTTCTAAAAGACCTCCCAGGACAACAGCTAATATAATTAAAGAAACTAGCTCTAACATACTAACAAGCCCACCTCTAGTTAAAAGCTTGTTTAATAAGTCAATATTGCTTTTAGCAATAGCTCCAGAATATATTGAATTAACAACTCTAATTACAGTCATTTTACTAATCAGTAAGGCCATTGTGGAACTAATTAATAAGTTTATAATCAGATTTAATATAGTCGGAACTTTTCTAACTGCTAAAATAATTATCATTAGGGGTGGAATTAACATTATAAAAGAGATCAGATAGTAATTTTTCAGACCCTCTAAAAGTATATTAATCTGTGTTGGATCATATGAAAAACCCTGATATCTAAAACCTAAAATAAAATATATTATAGCAGATATTATAAAAGGCGGCCAAAATGTTTTTAACATCTTTTTTATCATTTCATGAATATCACTACCTGCACTGTGTGCTGTTAGAATAGCAATTGAAGACAAAGGAGACATTCTATCTCCAACATAGGCACCCGAAATAATTGAGCCGGCAGCTAAAGGTAATGATATTCCCATTCCTTGAGCAATACTAATTAAAGCAAGACCAACCGTACTGACTGTACCAAAGGCAGTTCCAATTGCTATCGATACAAAAGATGATAAAATAAAACTTATTAAATAAAAATATTGAGGTTTTAAAAATTTTAACCCAAAATAGATCATGGTCGGAACTGTGCCACTTTCAATCCAGATCCCTATAATCATTCCAATTAACATAATAATTATTAATACATTCCCAATCTTGGCGAAACTAGAAAACATCATTTTCTCTAATTTTTCCCAGTTAAAACCCCATATTAATGCCAAAAATATTGTGAAAGAAAGTTCCATAATTAATGGAATATGAATGGGAGCATCCCAAATAAGAACAGCAATTATTAAAAAAAATATCATTGAAATTACTGGAATTAATGCTTTTTTAAAAGTTATATTTTTTTTCTCCATTTTTTATCACCATTTATTTTTAGAATATTAGTAAATTATAACAGAAAATAAAGTATTTTTATTAATAACCGTTATTAACGAGAGAATATAATATGTTTGATATCTTGAATAAAAATCATAAGTTAAATTCAATAGCTCAATCGCTATAACTTAAAAGGTAAAAAGACGATCAAATAATATTAATTCACAGATATACAAAAAACCTCTTGAAATGAAAATATTAGTGAGATTTATTAATAAAAACCTTAAAATCAATATGTTTATTTTTCGTCTTGTAGGACATGGAACCTATAGATATGATTTTTTAAGCACTGATCGAAAAAACAGACTAAAAATAATATACATCTAATCTGTATTTCTATGGGTTTTTTAATCTCTTTAATGGCATCCCTACATTTTGACATCAAAAGCAAATTGTTAGTATCTTTAGCAGTATATGTTTATAACAAAAAAATATTTTAACCGTTTTTTTTAAGTTCTTTAAACCCATTTTAGAAAATGATTTTGAAAACGTTTTTTGATTAAAGATCCTAATTTAATAAATCTATATCAAAATTATAACACTAATGATTTTAGTAAACAACTTTCAAAACTTCATAAATTAATGTTTGAAACAAGAAAAATATTAAAAAATATAAAGTTAAAAAAATAAAATATTTAATGAAATGCTTAATATTTTTAAAACCTAACTCCTTCTAGCTTAAGTAAAAACTTCTTTTTGTCTTTTCCAGCATTAAACTGACCGATCTTTCCATCTGATCTAATAACACGATGACAGGGTATAATAATCGGCAATTTATTATTTTTCATAGCTGTCCCTACTGCGCGAGCAGCCCCATGATAACCAGATAACTCTGCTAGTTCTTTATACGTTATAACTTCACCATATTTTAAATTTGAAAGTGTTCTATAAATATCTTTTATAAATTTGGTGCCTTCTAATTTATAAGGTAATGTAAAGACTTTTCTTTCTTTATTAAAGTACTGTTTTAACTCTTTTGTTGCCTCTTTTAACAGTTTAGACTTACTAGAAAATCTATTATTAGATTGATCAGTGAATTCAATCGATATTAAAAACCCATCTTCTTCTATTATTTTTATTAAACCAATTGGTGATTTTAAATAATCTAACTTTTCCATTTTTTTTACTCCCATAATTTTTTATAATAAATTAAAATCAAAACCAGGTAGTTTAATTTGGAATTTAAACCACCTGGACTATATCATTATATTTATTCATTATTCAACACTTTTAAAATTTAGCATTACCAGGAGTTCTTGGGAAAGGAATAACATCTCTAATATTTTTTATACCTGAAATATACATTAATATTCTTTCAAATCCTAAACCAAAACCGGAATGAGGTACACTTCCATACTTCCGTAGGTCTAAAAACCATTCATATTTGGTAAGATTCATTCCTTCTTTTTCCATTCTTTCTTTTAAAATATCATATCTTTCTTCTCTTTGACTACCACCAATAATTTCACCTACTTCCGGTACTAAACAGTCCACAGCTGCAACAGTCTTATCATCATCATTAATTCTCATGTAGAAAGCCTTTATTTCTTTTGGATAATCTGTTACTAAAACTGGTTTATTATAATGTTCTTCAGTAAGGTATCTTTCGTGTTCAGTCTGCAAGTCCATTCCCCATTCAACTGGGAATTCAAATTCTTGGTCAGCTTTAGACAAAATATCAACTGCCTTTGTGTAAGTAATACGGGCAAAGGTTGAATTAATAATCTTTTTTAAAGTTTCCTTTCTTCCCTCTTCGATATTTTTACCAAAAAAAGCCATCTCTTCATTTGCTTCATCTAATGCATATTTAAATAAATATTTAATGAAGTCTTCTATTACATCCATCATCTCTTCTAAATTACAGAAAGCCATCTCTGGTTCCATCATCCAAAACTCAGAGGCATGCCGACTTGTATTTGAATTTTCTGCTCTAAAAGTTGGCCCAAAGGTATAAACATCGCCAAGGGCAGTAGCCATAACCTCTGCCTCAAGTTGACCACTAACAGTTAAACCGGTCTGTTCATTGAAAAAATCTTCTTGATAGTCAACTTTATTTTGCTCATTTTTTGGTAAATTATCAAAATCAAGGGTTGTTACCTTAAACATTTCTCCAGCACCTTCTGCATCACTGGCTGTAATTATAGGTGAATGTATATATTGAAAACCTTTTTCTTGATAATACTTATGAATAGCATAAGCAATTTTATTTCTAAAACGATTAACTGTACTAAATGTCTTAGTTCTTGGTCTTAGATGTGCGATCTCTCGCAAAAATTCAAATGTATGTTTTTTCTTTTGAAGTACATAGTTTTCAGGTGCTTTACCAATTATTTTAATTTCTTCAGCCTTCATTTCAATACTTTGTTCTCTGTTTGGAACATCTTCTAAATAACCTTTAATTTTAAGACTTGCTCCCCTGTTTATCTCTTCTAATTCAAAGTCTGAAGGATTAAGAATAACTATTTGCAAGTTCTTTACAGTTGAACCATCATTAAGTTCTAAAAAGGCAATATTTTTTGAAACTCTTTTTGTTTTTACCCAACCTAATACAGTAATATCCTGATATGAAGTTATATTTTTTTGCAGAATATCCTTAATCTTTTTTTTCTTAAAGTAATCCATTATTATAATATAAACCCCCTGTTATAGTATGATAAAAAATGAATAATTCCTTATATATATTCTTTGAAATTTTTAAAAAACCTTTTAGAATATATAAAAAAAGAATAAATGATCATTAATTATTGTCTATTTGAAGATTAATACCATTACTTATATTTAAAAGTACTAACTGACTTAATAACCTGTTCTAAAATTTGTTTAATCTGTTTTTTATTATTAATTAAAGTACAAGAAAAAAATATCCATTTTATAGTTAATTTGATAAACTAAAGAAGATGACAGAAGACTAGATAGTATTTAACAGCAAAAAGTATTATCTTCTTATAAATATTGATTTAGTTATTAATTGTACCAGAATCGAGTATATAATTCCTTTAAATAGTTTAAAATCCCTCTTTTTGGCCCTTTTAACAAAAATCGTTTAAGAAAGAATTCTGATAGATTTTTTACTGATTAGAAAAAAAGGTCTTTAACCTATAAAGTATTTCAAATCACTAATATCATTTAGTTCTTCAGATTAAACAGTAAACTGAGCTTAATAATCCTAAAAAGATCTAGTGCACATTATATCATCTTTTTCCATCATTTTCATCTAATTTATTTAAAATTAAATAATCTATGTTTTTTTTAGAATGTAGGGCATTATACACATATTTTATATTTAAATATATTATGTTCTTGTATAGTAAATGTTTTTTTATAACCCCGTTAACATGTTGTAATAAATTTCGTGACGCAAAAAAACAAACTTCTTTCAGGGGATAAATCCTGAATGTATTTCATAAAGTTTTTTTATATCTTTAAAGTAATAATAATACGGGCAGATACTGGTCTGTTCATTACATCTAAAATCTTATCTTTAATAATATGTTTTAGCTACATACTATCTCAACATAAACTTTGTTCTCTTTGACAAAGTTTTTCCATTTATCATCCTCTTAATCATTAATATTAATATTCTTTACTGTATTTAAAACAGTTTCTAAATTGTCACTTATAATTCCATCAACAGCTATTCTTTTCATTTTTAAGATATCAATCTTTTTGTTAACAGTAAAAGTGTTTATCTTTATCCCTTTATTATGAAAGTATTTTATACAATTCTTATCAAGAACTTTATAGTAAGTATGAATATATTTACAACCCATTTTTTTTAAATAATCAAATCCATCATGTATTCTAGCATAAAACAAAGGTGCTAAATCTATATTCTTATTATACTTATTTATTTTAAATAGTGATTGGTG
>JAIPEV010000041.1 GCA_021736965.1 Halanaerobiales bacterium
GAGAAAATAAGTCTTATAATATCAACTTTCATTTTCCCCAACATACAACATTTTCTACAGCTATTGGTTCGGCGATTGCAGTACTAAATGATAGAAATTAATTAAGATAAGAGGTGATACATTAATGAAATTTTTAATTTGGACAGGGGCTTTATTATTAGTAATCTTAGTTTTTATTTTCTTATTATCTCAGATCAGTTACAATAATTTTCAAAAAACAGCAGAAAAAACTGCAGAAGAAATAATAAATAAAGGTAATCAAAAAGACATTAATCCTGTTATTAAAAAAAATATTGATACCTTACCAGCTCCAGTACAAAGATGGATGAGATATAGCCAGGTTTTGGATACAGAAAAAATAGTTAATGTGAGATTAAAACAAAAAGGTATAATGAAAACAAAACCAGATCAAAAAGGTATAAAAACAGATGCTGTTCAATACTTTAATCTTGAGCAACCATCTTTTATTTGGATAGCAAAAGTAAAGATAATACCATTTCTATATTTTGCTGGTAGAGACACATATCTAGATGGAAAAGGAGAGATGTTAATTAAAGTTCTCTCTCTATTCCCTGTAGTAAATGAGACTGGTAGTGAAATCAACCAGGGTACATTAACTAGATATTTAGGAGAGATTGTCTGGTTTCCTCATGCTGCATTAAGTCAATATATAAAATGGGAAGAAATTGATTCCAATAGTGCCAAAGCAACAATGAGTTATAAAGGAACAAAAGCTTCTGCAGTGTTTAATTTTGACGATCAGGGAAGAGTTACAGAATATAATTGTGATCGTTACTATTCTGGAGATCAAGGGTATAGTTTAGAAAAATACCATGTTCCTGTTTGGGATTATAAGGAGTTTTCAGGGATAAAAGTACCAACAAAAGGAAAAGCTATTTGGAAATTAGATACTGGAGATTTTGAATACTATACTCTAAAAATAATTGATATTGATTACAATATTGACAGTTTATATTAATTTATAGTTAGAAAGGAGTTGAATTAGTTTGAAAGATAAAAAATATTTATTTATCTTATTAATATTTTTATTTATAATAACTACTTTTTTATTTAATAGCTCTATAAAAGCAGAAGATATAAATAATATTAAGGCTGTCAAATCATACTTTGATGGTTTTATAGAGTCTCAAATGGAGGAGTATAAAGTTCCGGGGGTAACAATATCTTTAGTAAAAGATGGTGAAATCATCTTTAAAAAGGGCTATGGTTATTATGATCTAGAGAACAATAAATTAGTAGATCCTGAAAACACATTATTTAGACCTGGTTCAGCTTCTAAACTATTTATTTGGACAGCAGTAATGCAACTTGTTGAACAAAACAAACTTGATCTAAATACAGACATAAATCAATATTTAGACTTTAAAATTCCTAATCAAGTAGTTGGTATTAATAAAGATAAAATTAAACCAATAACAGTATTAGATTTGATGAACCACACTGCAGGCTTTGAAGACAAAGTTGTAAAATTATTTGTATTAAATAAAAATGATATTAAGCCTTTAGATCAATATCTTAAAGAAAATATTCCTATAAGGATATTTCCAGTCGGACAAGAAATGGCTTATTCTAACTATGGAGCAGCTTTAGCAGCTTATCTAGTTCAAAAAGTTTCAAATTTAAACTTTGATCAGTATGTTAAACAGAATATTTTTGAACCATTGAAGATGAATAACAGTACTTTTAGACAACCTATACCAGAAGAAATTAGTGCTGAAAGTTCTTATGGATATAGATATAAAAATGGCAGCTATATTAAAGATGAATTTGAATATATACAGCTATATCCTGCTGGATCATTAAGTAGTACCGCACAAGACATGGCAAAGTTTATGATTGCTCATCTAAATAATGGTAGTTACTTAGACCAAAGCATTTTAAATCCAGAAACTATTGAATTTATGCACAGTCAAAGTTTTAATCACTATAATGATTTTGCAGGGATGGCTCATGGTTTTATTGAGATGAACTATCAAGGTTATAGGATTATCAGCCATGGTGGTGATACTTTATTATTTCACACTGGATTATACTTAATTCCGGAATTAAATACAGGATTATTTGTATCATATAATGGTAAGGATGCTGCAAGGGCTAGAGATCTATTGTTTAGAAACTTTTTAGATAGGTTTTTTCCAAGTAAAGACAATCAGACTGTGATTTCAGATCAGAGTAACTTCATAAATCAAAAATTATTAGTAGGCAACTATTATTCTAATAGATACAATCACAGTTCGCTTGAATCAATCTTAAAAATAATGATGTCTTATAATGTTAGTCTAAATCAAGATCAAAACTTAGTATATAACTATATGAATGAGATAAACAAATTAGAACAAATAAGGCCTGCTGTCTTTTATGATCAAAGTTCAAATAGTAAAGTATATGCTAAGTTAAATAAAAATGGAAATGTAACAGAACTCTTAACAAATAATCCCAATGTTTTAAAAAGGATGTCCTGGTATGAGGGTCAACTTTTCAATCTGATTTTTATTGTAGGTTATATTATTTTAACTTTAATACTTACAATTATTTGGATAAAATCTATTTTTAGAAGATCTGTTAGGAAAAAATATATGCTTGAGAAAGTAATACCTGTAATATATGGTTTAATAACTGTTGGATTTTTTATTGTTATTGTATACTTATTAACAAATAATCACCCGGTCTATGGTGTTCCTATGATGTTTTTAAAGAGCTCACCATTACTTCAAAAAATCAAATTATTAATTTGGATCTTACCGATATTGTTAATAGTACAGATCATAATGAACTTTAAAATTTGGTCAATAACAAGTTGGACAATTAAATATAGGGTTTTATATACCTTTTATACACTGTGGTCAGCAGGAATCATCTGGTGGTTTTATCACTGGAACATCTTAAAACTTTGACATAAAAAGGGAGTGATTTTTAATGGAATTAACTGTATTAGTTGATAATAATACTATGATCGACAGGTACTATAAGGGAGAAGCAGGTTTATCTTTTTATATAAAAGAAGGAGATAAAAATATTTTATTTGATTTAGGATATTCAGATTTATTTTTATCTAACTCATATAAAACAGATATTGAGATAAGTGATACTGATTATATAGTATTATCACATGGTCACCTTGATCATACTGGAGGTCTAGATCCATTAATTAAATACTATGCTGAGTTAGATTCTTTTAAAAAAGAGGATCACCCTCAAATTATTGCTCATCCAGACTGTTTTGAAGGTAAGTACTATAAAGATGGTAGATCAATTGGTATTAATATATCAAAAAATAATTTAAGTAGTTCTTTTAAATTAAAAGAAACAATATATCACTACTGGATAACAGATAAGTTAGTTTATTTAGGCCAAATAGAGCGGAATAATGACTTTGAGGCAAAAGATCCTCTTGGATTTATCTATAAGATTGAAAAAGGTAATGAGGACTATATATTAGATGATAGTGCTTTAGCCTATAAGTCTAAAAAGGGATTAGTTATTATAACAGGATGTTCACATTCTGGTATCTGTAATATAGCTGAACAGGCTAAAAGAATAACTAATGTAGATAATATAGTTGATATTATAGGTGGCCTACATTTACTTAATCCAAAAAAGAAAAAGATTGAAAAAACAAAACAGTATATAAAAGAACTTAATTTAAAAAAACTACATGCCTGTCACTGTACGGATTTAATAAGTAAGACAGAACTATCAAAAGTAGCTAACTTAATAGAAGTTGGAGTAGGTATGAAGATAAAGTATTAATTTATCTAAAGCGTATATTTTTTAAATTATCAATTAGGGTTTTAATTAGTCTTATAGAAGAGATTCAAAATCGGAAATTATTAGTTGTGTTAAACATTAAATTAAAAGTAACTATGATCAAGTAATTAGATTAAGTACTAACTGGTACATTAATTACTTTAAAATATAATTTCTCTTGATCTAAAGTCTTATTAAATTCTAAATCTTCTCATTAAAAAAAATAATGG
This sequence comes from Halanaerobiales bacterium, assembly GCA_021736965.1. Lineage (GTDB taxonomy): Bacteria > Bacillota > Halanaerobiia > Halanaerobiales > M55B127 > M55B127. Next base: position 3,999 of record JAIPEV010000041.1, read on the forward strand.
AATTCTATTCAAAAAATTAAATAAGATAATAATGATGTTCAACTCTATATGAGAAGGTTTAATTTTTAAATAACAAAGGAAATTAGTTTATTAATATAGAATTAATAATTTAACAGGTGAAGATAAAATTTATATTATTCTCAAAATCAAATTTTAATAGAAAAGATTGAAGTTAAATTTGTAATCTAATCATATATAAAGGTGATAAAAAATGAAATTTTTAGAATATATATATAATAATAGCGTTACATTATTAGATGGAGCGATGGGAACAGAACTAAAAAAGAGAGATATAATGGGAGATTTTGAGAATAATATAAATCATAAGGATATAGTTAAAGAAGTACATAAAAGTTATATCAAGGCTGGAAGTAAAGCAATAATCACCAATACATTTTCATTAAACAGACTGTATTTAAATAAGAGCAGTAAAAAAATAGATTTAGAAAAGATCAATAAAGAAGGCGTAAAAATAGCAAAAGAAGTAGCCCAAAATGATGTTTTTGTACTAGGTGATATAAGTTCGACAGGTAAGTTATTAAAGCCCTATGGAGAATACGATAAAAGTGAGTTTATAAAAGTTTTTGAAGAAAAGGCAACATACTTAAAAGAATCAGGAGTTGATGCCTTTATTATTGAGACTATGGTTGATTTAAAAGAAGCTATATCTGGATTAAAAGCCTGTAAAAATGTTTCTGACCTTCCTGTGATTGTATCTATCTCTTTTGATACATTAAAAGATGGTGGTAGGACAGTGATGGGTAACTCAGTTTATCAAACTATAGAGCTTTTAAATCAAGAAAAAGCTGATATAATTGGGGCAAACTGTGGTTCATTAAGTCCACTTCAGTTATCTGAGATAGTAAAAGTATTTAAAGATAACATTGATCTACCGATTATGGTCAAACCAAATGCTGGATTACCAAAGTTGCAAGGAGATCAAACCATTTATGATATGGGCTTAGAGGAATTTACAGAAGGGATTATGGCTTGTATAGATCAAGGGGCAAGCTTAGTAGGAGGATGTTGTGGTACAACACCAGAACATATAGACTTTTTAAATAAGAGAATTAATAATAAGTACTATAATAAGGAGGAATAATAATGGGTTGTGGATGTGGTTGTTCAGACAGTGGTTGTGATGAAAATAAAGAGGTGAGATATATTAAATGTCCTGACTGTGGATCAAAATCAAAGAGTGTACCTTATCAGGTTTTAAATACAATGGTTAAAAAGAATCTAAAGGATGATCTATTAGACAATAACTACTTTATCTGTTTAAATCCTGAATGTGAGACGGTTTATGTAGATGAAACTAAGAAATCTACTTTTAAGTTAAATCAACTTAATAAACCTGTCTGGTTTAAAAAAGGTTCTCTACCTAAAATAGCTTGCTACTGTAATAACATTACATATGATCAAGTTGAAAAAGCAGTACGAGAGGAAAATTTAACAAGTTGGAAAGATATTATTTTAAATTATAAAAGTAAGGCAATCTGTATGTGTGAAAAGTTAAATCCAACTGGAGAGTGCTGTTCAGATAATTTTTATCAACTAGTAAACAAAGTATTAAAAGGAGAAGGCAGACAAGCTGTAAGTAGTTCGAGTAATTGTTGTGGGTAAATTTTTTAAAAAACTTGACATATATATTATTATTATGTATTATTATAGATAATTAAAATATAATATCTACCATGACAGTGAACAGGAATAGTAATTAAAATGATATTTATAAGCGAGTTGGGGATGGTGTAAGCCCAGTAATATTTATTTTAATGAACCCCGCCTGGGAGTTGGAAGCTGAAATTAGTAAGCTTTGCCGGGAATCAACCGTTATCTTGATAGGTTATCAAAGTCTTTATATGCTTTCGTAACTGAAATTAAGTGGACTAATATAAGTCAACAAGGATGGTACCGCGAGAGCAACCTCGTTCCTAATTTAAGGAATGAGGTTTTTTTATTTATATAGCAAAAAACGGAGGTGATTGATATGGAAAAATCAAAATTCAAAAGAATTGTTATAAAGATTGGTTCTAGCTGTTTAACACATGAAAATAGGAAGTTAAACTATACTGCAATTCAGCAATACATAAGACAGTTAGTTGATTTGAAAAACATAGGGAAAGAGATCTTATTAGTATCATCAGGTGCTATTGGAGCAGGAATGGGAGAATTAAAACTTGATCTCCCAAAAAATATGGCTGAAAAACAGGGGATGGCAGCTGTAGGCCAGGGGCTATTAATATCTTTGTATAATAAAATATTAAGACAGTTTGGTGAAGTAGGTGGACAGATATTATTAACAGCCAAAGATATTGAAAAAGAACATAGATCGAAAAATATCTACAACACACTAGAGATCCTGATTAATAATGGAATCATACCGATTATTAATGAGAATGATACTGTAGCAACTGAAGAAATTAAATTCGGAGATAATGATACTTTATCAGCCAAGGTTGCTAGATTAATTAAAGCAGATTTATTAATAATTTTAACAGATGTTGAAGGACTTTATAATAAAATACCTTGTGATACAGAACAGGATATTGAGTTAATTAATAAGGTTAAAGAGATTACGGTTGATATTGAACAGAGTGCGGGATGTAATGGTAGTATCGTTGGTACAGGTGGAATGAAAACAAAATTAGAGGCAGCAAAGATAGTTAATGAAGATGGTATAACGATGGTGATTGGTCCGGCTTATAAAGAGAACATAGTTTCAAAGATAATAAAAATGTTGGATCAGGATTTGGAATATAATATCGGGACAACTTTTTTACCTAAAGAGATTACTTGCAGGAAAGAAGTTTTAAATAATTATAAGGAAGGTGAAGATAGATGAGTATTAGAAAAAGTCTTATTAAACAAGCTAAATTAGCAAAAGAAGCTACCTATAAGATGGGTAATATTTCTACAGAGATGAAAAATGAAGCATTATATATGGTTGCAGATGGTTTAATAGAAAGAAAAGAAGATATACTAAAAGAAAATGAAAAAGATATGATCAATGCAAAGAAAGATAAGATGTCTGAGGCTTTTTTAGACAGATTATCTCTAAATGATAAAAGGATTAAGGGGATGGCTGAGGGTTTAAAAAAAGTAGCAGAGCTTAATGATCCGATTGGTGATATCGTAGAAATGAAGAAAAATCCTATTGGATTACAGATTGGAAAGATGAGAGTACCAATTGGAGTTATAGGTATAATTTATGAAGCTCGTCCTAATGTTACAGTACAAGCAGCTTCTCTCTGTTTAAAATCAGGTAATACAGTAATACTAAGAGGTGGGTCAAGTGCTTTTAATTCTAATAAATTTTTAACAGAAATTATTGAAGAGAACTTACTAAAAGCAGGTTTACCTGAAGGTGCAGTTCAATTAATAAAAACTACTGATCGAGAGGCAGTTAAAGAATTGATGTCTTTTAATCAATATTTAGATTTATTAATACCAAGGGGTGGAGCAGAATTAATAAACAGGGTAGTAAACGAATCAAAGATTCCAGTAATTCAAACTGGTGTTGGTAACTGCCATATATTTGTAGATCACAGTGCTAATCTTGCAAGCGCAATAGAGATTATCGTAAATGCTAAGACCAGTAGGCCTGCAGTATGTAATGCCTGTGAAAGTCTTTTAATTGATCAAAGTATTGCAAAAAATTTCATTCCAAGACTAACTAAAAAACTATCAAACTATAATGTGGAAGTTAGAGGAGATCAAACTGCTGTTAAATTAGATAATAAAGTCAAACAAGCTGATCAATCTGACTGGTCAACTGAATACTTAGATTATATAATCTCTTTAAAGGTAGTAAAAGATATAGATCAAGCTATAAATCATATTAATAAGTATGGGACAAAACATTCAGAAGCAATAATTACTGAAAGTTATACAAATAGTCAAAAGTTTTTAAAAAAAGTTGATGCAGCTGCGGTTTATGTAAATGCATCAACCAGATTTACAGATGGAGGGCAGTTTGGTTTGGGGGCAGAAATAGGAATAAGTACACAAAAGATGCATGCCAGAGGTCCAATGGGACTAAATGAGCTTACAACTATAAAGTATGTAATTTATGGACAGGGACAAATAAGGGAGTAGGTGGAAAAATGAAACTGTGTATTATAGGTTTAGGAAAAATTGGAACAGCAATGGTTCATGGAATATTAAATTCAAAACTTTATTCTAAAGAAGAGATAATAGGTTGTGATATTAATGTTAAGAACCTAAAAGATAATAAAAAGTATGAAAATATTGAAACAATTAATGATAATGTAGATGGAGCAAAAAGAGCAGATGCTATATTACTTGCTGTTAAACCACAGGTGATTGACCATGTTTTAGAAGAAGTTAGTGAAGCAGTTAAAGGTAAGTTGGTAATATCTATTGCTGCAGGTATCAGTAATTCTCACTTAAAAGAAAAACTACCTCTTGATGTAAGAACAATTAGAGTAATGCCAAATACCCCTATACTGGTAAAAGCAGGTATATCTGCAGTTGCTGCTGGAAGAAATGCTACTCAAGATGATATTAAGTTGGTTTATAAAATTTTTTCCGGTGTTGGTCAAGTTGTCAAGGTAGATGAAAAGTTAATGGATGCAATTACAGGATTAAGTGGAAGTGGGCCTGCTTTTATCTATATTATGATAGAAGCCTTAGCAGATGGTGGAGTTTTAACCGGTATTTCAAGAGAACTTGCTATAAAACTTACAGCTCAGACCATGTTAGGATCTGCTAAAATGGTGCTTGAAACTAAAAACCATCCAGGTTTACTTAAAGATATGGTACCATCCCCAGGTGGTACTTCTATTAGAGGAATTGAGGTATTAGAAAAGCATGGTATTAGAGGAATTCTAATTGATGCAGTAAAAGAAGCAACTTTAAGGTCTAAAGAATTAAATACAATAAAATAAAAATTCATTAAGGGTATTTATATCAGTTAAGGTTTAAATAAACTTAAATAATTTTGTAGGAACATTCATTAATCATATAAGCAAATAATAAAAGGTATATAATAGATCTTATAGAAATAAAGTAATAAAAGAAATAACAAAAACTGTACTATATACTGTAAGGTGATATTAATGAATAAAACAAAAGGGATAATTCTAACAATATTTGCTACAATGAGCTTTGGTTTTATGCCACTTTATGCAAAAATTGCATATGCAAATGGCTTTAATCCTTATAGTTTTAGTTTATATAGATCATTATTTGCTTCCGTTGCTTTATATATTTTAATAAGAATCTATAAAATTGATATCAAGGTTAAAAAAAAGCAGCATATTACCTTATTTAAGATCAGTTTATTTGGTTACTCCATAATGATGTTGTCATTATACATGTCTTTTGTTTATATCTCATCAGGACTTGCGATGACTCTTCATTTTATTTACCCAGTTGTAGTAATGTTATCTTCAGTTTTTTTATATAAAGAAAAAATAGGCTATAAAAGGGTATTGGCTTTAATTATCTCGATACTGGGAATATATTTTTTAGTTGGTTTTGGTTCTTTTGAAACTATTAATATGTTTGGTTTTTGGCTTGCTTTGATTTCAGGTGTTCTTTATGCCTATTACATAATTATGGTTTCAAATAGTAACATTAAAAATTTAAGTTCTTTTGTTATTACATTTTATCTTTCATTATATAACACATATATTCTTTTGATTATAACATTCTTGAGTAATAATATGAGCTATAACTATAATTACAAAGGCCTTTTAAGTACAGTTGCAGTAGCTCTAACCTGTAACTTGTTTGGGATGGTAGCCTTTCAAACTGGACTTAAATTTATTAGTGCAACAGCGGCATCGATCTTAAGTACATTTGAACCAATAACAAGCCTGATTATAGGTATTGTAATTTTCCATGAGTATCTAGCCTGGTATCACTTTTTAGGAAGTATATTTATCTTAACATCAGTTGTAATAGTTTCATTAACTGAAAGAAAGATAAAAAGAACAACAGATAAATCCAAAACTTAATTAAAAAAATAAAATGTGTAAAAAAAAGTGCAGATCAGTTTCAGAGGAACATACTTTACGAGTAGTCATACAAAAAGTATGAGGAGGGATTCAAAAATAACCTGGATATCTTTTGATAACATTTTATTAGAAATTTAACTTAAAATTAAAGAATTGTTAATTAATTATGGATAAACCGCTAATGTGGACAATTAAAGAACAAATTACCCACATTTCCCACACCGTTTTTAAAAACTAAAGAACAAGTTTAGCAGATATCCACAATTACGACTATGACTACAGCTAATGATTTAAATAGATCAAGCCCGTCATAATTATCATATATTTATGGAGATTTATTATTAATCTCTAAACATATTACACGAGGAGGGTTAGCTATTTCCAAAATAAATCAAGATAAAGTATACTTTACTGTTCAGCAGAATGTTGAGATAAATAAAAGAGATCAGTTTAAAAATATTCTTGATATTGGTGGTGGAGGAGAAGGAGTTATAGCTCAAATATATGGTGATAAGGTTGTAGCTATAGATATTGATGAAAAAGAACTTCTGGAAACACCTGATAATAAGTCCTTAAAAATAGTAATGGATGCAAGAAATATGGGTTTTATTGATCAACAGTTTGATACAGCTATTTCATTTTTTTCTTTTATGTATATAAAAAATGATGATCTTAATAAAGTCTTTAAAGAAATACATAGAGTATTAAAACCAAAGGGTAGTTTTTTGATCTGGGATTTAATAATACCAGCTAAGAATGCCAAAGATAAAGATATCTTTGCAGCTAGATTAGAAGTAACTTGTGAAAATAAAATAATAAATACTGGATATGGATGTTTGTGGGATAGTAATGAACAAGATGTAAATAAGTTTATTAAACTAGCAAAAAAAAATAAATTTAAAATAATAGAAAGTAATCTAAAACAGGACCATTTTTATATTGAATTAGAAAAAACTAATTAAAGGGAGAGATTAAAATGGATTTTTTATTTAATACGATTCTTGTTTCAGACTTAGAAAAATCATTTAATTTTTATAAAGATATTATTGGACTTAACTTAGAGAAAAGATTTAAAACAGATAAGGAAGTTGAAATAATTTTTTTAGAAGATAGCAAAGGAAGCAGTCTTGAATTAATTAAATATGGGTCTAATCAAGATATTGATAAAAATATAAAATCAAAGGTTAAGATCGGTTTTGCAGTAGATAATCTTGATCAAACAATTAAAGATTTGAAAGATAAAAGAATAGAAATAATTGAGGGCCCAGTAGAGATCAAAAATGGTAGATTTATTGATATAAAGGATCCCAATGGAGTATTAATTGGACTTTATGATTTTGAGTAAGTTTAAAAACAAGCTAAGTTAATAAATCAGGTTCTTCTCGCTTTCAGTTGGTACAAAATGATTCTAGTTTCCTGGATAACACTGTTTTACTTTAAGTTTAAAATAATCTAAGTCATGATAACCAAAAGCAGTTCTTTTAATCTCTTTAATTTTATTGTTTACACCTT